>JAQUSR010000057.1:0-9382 GCA_028710155.1 Bacteroidales bacterium
CTCTTGTGATGATTTTTGAAGCACCTCTTCAAAAAGTCGTTTTTCCGAGGCTTTATTTTCGATAAATTGAAAATCAAAAGCGCCTTTATTAGATGTTAAAGCCAACAAAATTACCCATTTATCTTCAAACGAAAGAAACGGTTTGACCGAATCTTCGCCCATGTAGGGAGCCACTGTTACAGAATCGAAATTAAATGCCGGTTTTCCGCCAAAGAAAGCCTGTGCATATTGTTTGGAAGTGTTCCCAATATCTCCGCGTTTGGCATCGGCGATGGTGAACACCTCCGGTGCTTTGGCAGCTAAATAATCCATTGTACGTTCCAAACTTTTCAAACCTTCCAAACCACGACATTCGTAAAAAGCCAAGTTGGGTTTATAAGCCACGGCTATATCATGTGTCGCATCAATTATTTGTTTATTAAACTCAAAAACAGGGTCTTGTAATCGGTGCAAATGGGCAGGAATTTTTGCCGGATCGCTATCCAACCCGATACATAAAAATGAACGTTTGGTTTTTATTTGTTGTATAAGTTGCTGTCTATTCATAACTTTGAGCGTATTTTATCAGTGATTTGAAAGATCTATCGTTCGTAATAGTTTGCTTTAAGCAATTCTATTACTTTATTTTATGATTAAAAATAATTAATAAAAGAATAATATTTGTTTTGAAAAAGTCAAAATCAGATATTTTTATAGGCATTTTTCTGACTACGACACATCTTCTTTAAGACGTTCCGCATTTTCAGCAACTTGCAGTTGATCAATCAATTCTTGAATATCGCCGCCGATGATGCCTTGCAGATTATAGGAGGTGAAACCGATGCGGTGATCGGTAACACGACCTTGAGGCCAGTTGTAGGTACGAATTTTGGCAGAGCGGTCGCCGGTGCTGACCATGGTTTTACGTTTTTTGGAAATTTCGTCCAAATATTTCTGATATTCAATCTCATAAATACGCGAACGTAACACCTTCATTGCTTGTGCCAAGTTTTTCAATTGCGATTTTTGATCTTGACAACTCACCACAATTCCGGTTGGAATGTGCGTCAAGCGGATGGCAGAGTAGGTGGTATTCACCGATTGTCCGCCCGGACCTGAAGAGCAGAAGGTGTCTTTTCGTATATCACTCTCTTTCAGCTCGATATCAAATTCGCTGGCTTCGGGCAAAATGGCAACAGAAGCAGCTGAGGTGTGAATTCTGCCTTGAGCTTCGGTTTTTGGCACCCGTTGCACCCGATGTACACCCGATTCGTATTTCAAATCGCCAAAGGCATTTTCGCCGATGACGTTGAAAATAATCTCTTTGAAACCGCCTTGTGTGCCTTCGGTCAAATCGACCAACTCGGTTTTCCAACCTCTTGTTTCGCAATATTTTGCATACATTCTGTAAAGGTCGCCGGCAAAAATACTGGCTTCGTCGCCACCGGTTCCGGCACGAATTTCAACAATGGCATTTTTGCTGTCTTGAGGATCTTTGGGGAGCAGCAAAATACGAATTTCTGCCTCCATTGGTTCTACTTTGTCTTGATATTGAACCAATTCCTCTTTTATCATGCTTCGAAATTCTTCGTCTTTTTCTGTTTTCAACAGCTCTTTGGCATTGTTGATGTTGTCTAACAAATCGGAATAGGTTTTGAACGCATCAACAATGGGTTGCAAATCTTTGTAATCTTTATTCAATTTTACATACCGTTTCATGTCGTCCATAGCGGTCGGCTCGTTCATCTCCGATTCAATCTCCTGATACCGTTGATATAAAGATTGTAATTTTTCTAATAACATATAATGGATTTCCTTTTTTTTCTGGGCTGCAAAGGTAATATTATTAAACAAAAAAAAGGAGTTGTTTTTAGGTAAAAAACAACCTCTTCCGAATAATTTTTACGAAATTTTTTATTTCTATGAATCGTTAATAATGAATGTATTACAATAAGTTTAGAAATGAAAGAATTGAGCTTTTCAATCGTGAATCACCGCATCCATTTTAACATCATATTGGTCTGTAGGAATGGAATCTAAAAATTGAAAGTTGAAACAAATGCCCACTTTATAGGCAGTAGAATTTTTCAACGTTTTGTCGTAGTAGGCTTTACCTCGTCCCATTCGATTGTTGTGATGATCAAAAGCCACGCCAGGAACTACAATCAAATCGATGTCTGCTTCGTGTTCAAACGTTTTTCCTGATGGTTCTAAAATGCCAAAACGCTCACCTGCTTTCAAATCTTGCAAACCGGTAAACTCCTTCAAAACCAACATATCACCATCAACAGAAGGCAAAATAATTCGTTTTTGGTTAGCCCAACGAACGACAAAATTGTGCGTATCCACTTCGTCTTGCATCGACCAATAAAGCATTACGGTTTGTGCTTGTTGAAATTCGGGCAGTTGTTCAAATTGCGTCCAAATCTTTTTCGATTTTTTCAAACGTTCCTCTTCCGAAAGTTGCTTTTTTAACGCGCGTATGGTTTTGCGAAGAGATTGTTTTTGTTCGTCAATAGACATGAGAATTAAGAATTTTGATTTTTGGAAGGTGTGATAGGAGAGGTCGTAGTAGATTTTTCTTTTTTATTATTGATATTGAGCATAATAACGCAGAAAATCATAACAAAAGCAGCCAACCATTGTACCAACGATAAACGAGCATCGTGCAACAGATAGTCGAAAATGATAGCGGAAATGGGAAAAAAAAGTTCACAAATGGTTGAAATAATGGCTTTTACGTTTCGTAAACCATAGTAATACAAAAAGATGGCTCCCGATCCGGTGGTTAATGCAATGATGATAAAGAAGATCCAATTGTGAGAAGTTGTTGCCGAAAATTGCGACCATTTCCATGTTATCAACATGTAAACGAGCATAATAATAGTCGTAAATCCATAGCGGAAAAAAGTGGCGGTGGTAAAATCGATGTTGCGAAGGGCATATTTGCTAAAAACGGTGGAAGAACCAAACGAGAAGGCTGCCAACAACGTAAATATCACAGCAGCTATCAGATGCGAACTTTCTGAGAAATCGGGTTTTGCCCAACCAAAAGTCAGAAAATAGCCGGCAATTATGGCGATGGATGCCCAAATCAAAAAATCTGGTTTTATCTTCTCTTTCAACACGATAGCTGCCAATATGATGGCAAAAATAGGTTGCAGTTTTTGCAATAAAACCACTTCGGAAAGATGGTTGAAATCGACTAAAAAAAGTGCTTTGACAATGCAAATGGTGCCTAATGCGCCACCAAACAAAGCCACGGCAAAAAGTGCCAAAATCTCTTTTGTAGAATAGGTTTTGAGTTTTTTATAGTTTTGATAAAAAAACGGTTGCATCAATAAAAAAGGTAGCAAATGCAGCACAAAAACCACAAAACCAACATCCAAGTTGCTGAGTTGTGGTGTAAAAAGAACTCCGTCAAGTCCCCATAAAACGGCTGAAATGCTTATGCAAACAGCCCCGAGAATTACCGGAGAAATGGATTTAAAACGAGCCATAAATAGTCAATTTTGCTATTAAGAAGTTGATTATGAACATATTCAGTTGTCTTAATAGATTTTGGCAAAGGTAATATTATTCATCAGAAAAAATTTCGTTTTTATTGAACTTTTCATCCTTGTAGGATTCAAGGGATAAAAGCAACATTATTAAAAATTTTGACTAACAAAAACGTTGGAAGAAAAAGACACGCGGAAGAGACAATCCATTTGCTTTAATCCTGAAAAAAATTCAACGATCAGAATGATTTTCGCTTGAATTATTTAAAAATCAATACAAAAGCCGTCTCTTTATCGGTTGATCGCAGCAATTGGATGCTGCCGTTGTGCATTTGCATAATTTGTCGCGAAATGCTAAGACCGATGCCTGTTCCTGACGCTTTTGTGGTATAAAATGGAATAAAAATCTGCTCCATTCGCTCCTTTGCAATAGGCATTCCGTTGTTGACAAACACGATGCGAATGGTTTCATCGGAATCAAGAGAAACAACAATATTGATTTGAGTGGAACGGGCTTGAATGGCGTTTCGGATAATATTGATGACAACTTGCGAAATTTGATTTTCATCTACATAAAGCATCAAATCATCTTGCGACAAATTTACTTGACAATCAATATGATTCGATTGCAAATCGTCGTTGACCAATCGCAGAACATCGCCAATAAGGTCTTTGCAAAAAACCGCTTTTTTGATGGGTTTTGAAATACGTGTAAGACTGCGATACGACTCCACAAAAGCAATGAGTCCCTTGCTGGTTTTGTGAATCACTTCAAGTCCTTCTTTAACTTCATCTGTATTGTTGTCGTAATATTTTGAAAGCGTTTCGCTCAATGAAGCGATCGGAGAAATGGAATTCATGATTTCGTGAGTCATCACTCGAATCAATCGCGACCAAGCCTCCACTTCTGTGGTTTCCAACTCGTTCCCGATATTGCTTAACGAAATGATTTTGATGTTTTTTTCTTTAATTCTAACACAAGTGCAACCTACTGAAAGGAACACTTTTCCGCGTTCATTATAGTAAGAGACTTTTTGTTCGGTGTCTTCAATAATATTTTCAAAAGAGTGAGCAAGCGTAAGGTCAATTTTTTCCAATTGTTTCAGATGCGTTAACATCGATAAGCCCAACAAATTCAATGCTTTTGCATTGTAATACTGTACAAAATTCTTTTCATCGACAGCCATAATTCCGATGTCGGCTTGTTGCAACATAGTTTCATAATAACGCTCTCGCTCACGCATATTTTGCTTTTCAATTTCCAAAATTCGCTTGACTTTGTTCAAGGTATAATTAAAAAGTTTGTCGGTTTTGTTTTTGGGAGATTGATCGTCAAAATGAAAATTGAAATCGTTAGATTCAATGGCGTTGAGCATAAAAATCAGTTTTTTGGTATTGCTGTAATATTCGGCAATCAAAGCTACCAGAAAACCCGACGACAACAAGCTGTTCAAAATAGCAAACAGCATATAACCTTTTATAAAACAAATGGTTGAAGCAATCACAAAAACCACTATTGCTACTAATAAAAGGATTATTTTTTTAATCATCTTGTTGCTTTTTTGTGAAACATTGCAGACTTAAGTACGACTTTAAATATCGTATTTTTTTAGTTTATTATACAATGTTTGACGACTGATATCCAACTGTTTGGCGACCGAAGAAAGATTGTTGTCGAATTTTTTCATCGCATTGACGATGGCGTTTTTTTCCATTTCATCCAGCGAGCAAACCGAATCGTTGTTCGATTTCGGCATCCAAAAATCCAAATAATTCAATTGAAAATCATCCAATTGCAATGTGTTACTTTCGCACAGCAACACCGCTTTTTCGACACAATTTTGCAATTCGCGAATATTGCCGCCCCATTGATAGTGTTGCAACGCTTCTTTGGCATCAAGGCTGATGTCGGAAATATTTTTATTATATTGACGAGCAAACTGTTGCATGAAAATTTCCACCAATGGTACAATATCTTCCGTTCGCTCTCGCAGCAAAGGCATTTGAAGATGGATTGTGTTGATTCGATAGTATAAATCTTCGCGAAAAGTGCCTTTACGAACCATACTTTCAATATCGGTATTGGTCGCACAAATTAAACGTATATTTATGGAAATGAATTTGTTACCTCCAATTTTGGTAATCATTCGATTTTGCAAAACTCGCAGCAATTTGGCTTGAAGATGCAACGGCAAATTCCCGATTTCATCCAAAAACAGCGTACCGCCGTTTGCCAACTCAAATTTTCCGGTATGATCGGAATGAGCATCCGTGAAAGCTCCTTTTACATGTCCGAACAACTCGCTTTCAAATAGCGATTCGGGCATGGATCCCATATCCACCGGAACAAAAACGGCATTTTTTCGGTGCGAAAGTTGGTGAATTTCTTTGGCCAACATATCTTTTCCTGTTCCGTTTTCACCGGTAATCAAAATGGAGGCATCGCTCGGCGCTGTTTTTTGAACCATTGTTTTTAAAGTTGTCATCAATGGCGAATTGCCCCAAAACATGCTACCGGTTTCGTGAGACGAAATGCGATTTTCAGTACTGCGACCTTTCTTTTTCGATTGCGAAAGTTTAGCGGCATCCAAAAGCGTTTTGATCAGCTTGTCATTGTCCCACGGTTTGACGATGAAATCGTATGCACCACGTTTTATTCCATTCACAGCCAGCTCAATATCTCCATAAGCCGTAAATAACACCACTTCACAAGAATGTTGTTTTTTGATTTCTGAAAGCCAAAAAAGTCCTTCGTTGCCGGTATTGCTGTCTTCTCTAAAATTCATATCCAAAAGCACTACGTCATAGTCGTTTTCACGAAGTGTGGTCATGAGTGACGCAGGCGATGACAACGTCATCACTTCATCAAAATGATGCGATAAAGTAAGCCGTAAAGCCGACAAAATTCCTTTGTTGTCATCAACGATTAAGATGGAACTTTTCATAAGGCAAAGGTAGTATTTTTGATGGTAAATTTTTCGATTTTTTATAAAACGATTACTTTTTTCACCAAATATCAAACATTATCTTTAAAGTGTCTAACTTTGTGATTTTGGTGTCTTTTACAACCGAAATCGATTCAGAGAAATACACCACAAGGCGGCTGTTTCATCGGACGAAGTAAAGTGCGTTGTGAATGCAAAATAATTATTCATTCCCCAACGATTCAATTGGATTGGCATTCGCCGTTTTCCAACTTCTAACAATCACAATACCAATGGTTATCACCATCACTATGATTAATGCAATTGCAAAAACCCACCAATAAATCGGTGTACGATAGGCAAATCCACTCAACCACTTATCAATGATATAATAGCATATCGGAACAGATATTGCAAAGCAAATCAATATGATACGAACAAATTTTAGATTGAAAATCTTCAAAATTTCTTTCACCGTGGCTCCGTTTACACGACGGACAGCAATTTCCTTGCGGCGATATTGTGTTTCGAACAAAACCAAGCCAAACACGCCCATCAACGAGATGATGATGGAAACTAACGAAAACAAGGTAATCATCGAGGTGAGTTTTTTCTCTTGCTGATATTGTTTTCCCAACTCTTCATCGAAAAACTCAACTTCGTAGTCAGACTTGTCGGCATTAGGCACAAACTTCACAATTTCATCCTTGATGAATGTACTTACATCTTTGATATTGGCATTAGGTGCAGTGCGAACATAGAGGCGATCCAACGATTTCCAAGCATTCGGTCCAAAAACATAAAAGGCAAAAGGATCTAATTTATATTGCAACGGCTTGTAATTAAAGTTATTACAAAACCCCGCTATTCGAGTGTTTCCAACGTGACCGCTTATCAAATCTTCCAAAGTCAAGCCAAACTCATCGCGCGCTTGTTGGTTAAAAATGAAAACACCCATAGTATCGACTTCATCACTTTTACTGAAGTTGTTGCCTTCGATAACATCTACTCCCATGAAATCCAAAAAGTTATAAGCTACAGGATAGCATTGGAAATATATATCTTTTCCTTTGAAAGCGCGTCCCCAGCCCATTCGACCGGGGGTAACGAGGTAACCGTTGGCATACGTTACATCAAGAATTTGAGGGTTGGTTTTCAATTCAGCGGCAAAAGTTTCGCGGCTGTCGAAATTATTTCCAATTTCATCGGGAACGTTTGCCGAAAGCAGCTGAGATTTGTTGAATCCCATTTCGTAATCCATCATGTAACTATGTTGCAATTTTATGAATAACGAACATACAATCAATGAAATAGATATAACAAACTGAATTCCTACCAAAGTGTAGCGCAGACGTTTCCCCGATTTTGAAGCTCCAAATCCGCCTTTGGCAGCAAAAGCCAACGGAAACGAAGTGATATAATAAGCAGGATACGAACTTGCAATCACAGCGAGCAGCAAGCCGCCGCCGATGATGAGAAATACCAAGTTCAAGTTGTCTTTGATCAAGATGGACGTGGAGAAAAACTCGGTGATGAAGGTGTCTTGCACCGAAAAAACAACGGCTAAAAACAATAATAAAGACAACAATATCAATCCAATAGCTTCAAAAACAAAATTCCAACGCATCTGAGGCAATGAACAACCATAAACGCGATAGGTGTTGACACCGCGCAGCCTTTGCGGCACTAAAGCCATAAAGAAATTGATGAAATTGATGAAGGCGATGACGACTACCAAAACAGCAATTGCCAACAGCGTCATCGTAGTGGTTTTGTTGCCTTTAACGCCACTCTCACTCGTCTTGTCGAAATAGGAATCGGCGATTGGGAGCAGCCGAAACTTCGACATGGTTTCTGTGAAGTCATCGTCTTTGAAATCGTTCTGCTTACCCTGTGATTCAAGCATCTGACGAAAGAGATGGGCAGCAACACTCATGTAATTATCAACATCATCAGCACTTCTTAATTTGACAAGATACTGAAAACTCCATTCTGCATAATCATTTAAGTTCTGGTCGCCCATGAAGATAAACAACTCGTTTTTAGCGAAGTCGCTATTCTTTGGAAAATCGGATACCACAGCCACAATATGTCCCACGTAGTCAGGACTCCAAGTCGGATTAAAACAGATTTCGTCGTCAACATCTTTTCCGATACGTTGAGCCACCGACTCGGTGATGGCAAAAGCATTCTTTTCCGACATCTTCGAGAGGTCGCCGCGAATCACTTTCACGCCAAGTGCTTCAACACCGCCTTGAGTGACAGAGTTGACATTAAAATTTATTTTTTCATATCCTTCGCCTTTGCGGATGATACCAATCTGTTGATAAAAATGTGTCGGCATGATGCCATAAGACTCCACCGCAGGATTATCCTTCGAAAATGCCTCTGCAACAGGTCGCGATAGCCAACTCACGTATTTACTTTGGTCATAATTAGATTGCATCTCAAGAATGAAAATTCGGTCTTTATCCGGGATGCTTTGGTTATAATTCAAATCATGGTTTACCTGCACCAAGATGAGATAAGCCGTTGCAAACGCCACTGCTAAACCGATGATGTTTAACAACGACGAAGCGTAAAAACGGCGAAGCGTGTGAAAGAAATTTTTGAAAACCATGATATTTTGTGTTTTATCTTGTAATTCGATTATCTATAATTTATTTTATCTCAACGGTTTATAATTCATAGATTGTACCCTAACAATCATATAAGATTATTTACCTAATTGAGTCCAAAGGGTTTGCATTTGCAGCTCTCAAGTTTTGAATGGTCACCGTCACCAATGTCACGGCAGCAATGACCACAAAGGAAAGGACAAATACCCACCAATAGAGCGGCGTTTTATAAGCAAAGCCTTCTAACCATTTGTTAATGAAGTAATAAGCTATTGGAGCGGCTATCACGAAGCATATCACTAAGATTTTTAGATATACCGTGTTAAATAGTGCAAGTATCTCTTTTGTTGTTGAGCCGAAA
>JAQUSR010000057.1:9392-13400 GCA_028710155.1 Bacteroidales bacterium
AACTTTGCGGACACCAATCTCTTTGCGACGATATTCGCTGTCGAACATCACAAGTCCGAAAACTCCCGCCAACGAGATGATGACGGTTAACAAACTGAACACCGTGACCATGACACGCATATTTGTCTCTTTGATATACATTTGATTATAAAGATCGTCATAAAATTCGATGTTGAAAGGATAAGAAGAGTCAATTTCTTCCAAAGTTTGTTGAATGTGTTTCACTGCTTCGCGTATGTTGGTTCCGGCTCTTAGGCGGATATACGAAACCGGTGTATTTTTGTCGTTTGAAATGAAGCAGACGATGTTTTCGCCTCGACGCATCGAAGTGATTTTTATGTCTTCGGTGAAGCCTATGATGTCGGCATATTGAGTGTCGTTATAATAGAAACCGTCCATCTCCATGTTAATGCTTTTCTTCGCCGTGGAGTTAAAGATACAGTTGAAGCTTTTACCGATCTCGTAAGTTTCCTCGAAGTCGCGTCCCTCCACTATGTCGATACCCATCGTTCTGAAGAAATTATTCGAGACGGCTAACATGAAATATTGGAACTCTTGATCTTTGTAATTTCCACTGTTTGTGGAATATACATCTTGTGCTCCAATCTTTTGAGAGGAAAAAGCCACGTCTTCAACTTCGGGATAAGTCCTCAACTTGTCGGCATAAGCCTTTCCATGATTTTGGAACATATCTCCGTTCAGTTCCACTATGGCGATGTGATCTTTGTCGAAGCCGAGCGAATATTTTTGCATATAATTATTTTGGAGTTGCATGAACGATGCCGCGATTATAAGAGCCATCGAGACAACGAATTGAAAACCAACTAATACAGCACGAAAACGCCGTCCTTTTGGTGAGAGACCGAAATTGCCTTTCAACACAAAAGCCGGAGGAAACGAAGTGATGTAACGCGAAGGATAAAGGTCAGCAACAATTCCCGCGATAATCGAGATGATACCTGTTATTATGATTATCAATACGTTATGAGAGATGTCGATGTCTGCATCAATGAATGTCAACGCCTCAGAATCAGACATAATCTTAACCCACAGAATTGCCATCAACCATGAGAAGACGCTGATGATCACAGCTTCAGAGATAAGTGAGAAACGGATTTTGAAATTGGAGGCACCGAATACTTTCTGGGTGTTGATGCTTTTCATTCGCACCGGTGTCATGGCGTTGCTGAAATTAGTGTAGTTGATGCAAGCGATAATCAAAATCAGGATGGCAATGCCTATGAGTAGCCTTGTGATAGCAGGATCGCCGCAGATAAATTCACTATTTGATTGATTATCAGTGTTAAAGTAAATACTCGTTAACGGTGTGAGTTTAATTCCTTCATCTTCATACTCTATATTGCTAAAATCAAAGTTTTTATTGAAATTAGCAGCCACATCTTCAGCAGAATTTGGGTCATCGAGAAGTACATAACAAATGAAATTACTTTGTTCAAAGTTGGTCTTGGAGTAATTCTCGTCGATTGACATATAAATCACGTTGCGAAGTTGAGTGTTGCCCGGAAAATCGCGATATACTGCACCGACAGTGAAGTCTTTAAGTTCTTGGTCGCCATCGTTTTTACTCCAGATGAACTCTTCGGAGTGAATGGTTTTACCGACAGCCTTTTTGTTACCGAACATCTTGCGAGCCATGCTCTCCGGAATCATTACTTTATCAGGCATTTGCAGACAATTAGCATCGCCTTCGATGATAGGAAAGCCGAAAGTTTCGACTATCTCCGGATGGCAGGTGATTACAGTCTCTTTGAAACCGATTTTCTCATCGTCTTTATTCAGAGTGAAATAAACTTCGCCAATATAAGGATTGATGAGAGTTCCCGCCTCAATATGCGCTGACGATGAAAGCACAGCCTCGATGAAAGCACGTGGCAAGACCACGGAGAAAGTCCCCGGCGACTTCAACTCTACACGGAAAACCCTGTCAGCCGTAGGATGGCAGCGATCGAAGTCACGTTCATATTTCACCTGCATCATGATGACCATGAAAGCCGCAAAAGCTACTGATAATCCAATGACATTCAGTATAGTAGCCATCTTGTAACGACGCAGGATACTTAACATATTCCTAAATATTGATTTCATATTTTAATAAGTTTATTGTATGAGTTGTTCACTGATTATTGCTGTTGTTTTTTCACTGTTTCCACGGGATTGGCATTTGCTGCCCTCGCACTTTGCCACGAAATGGCTGCCGCTGCAATCAACAAGGTCGCAAAACCTGCAACTACAAAAATCAAGGGGGAGATATTGATACGGTAACTGTAATCTTTTAACCAGTAATCTATTAAGAACCAAGCTATTGGCAAAGCAATAACGAATGAGATTATCAACAACTTCAAGAAGTTGCTTGTCAAGCGGGTGAACATTTCCCAACTTGAAGAGCCAAACACCTTACGCACTGCCACTTCCATAGAACGTTGACGTGTGTAATACGTTGACATGGCTATCAAGCCCAAAGTGGAGATGATAATGGTTATGATGGTGAAAATCAATACGATATTCAATATGTTACGCTGATCTTCATATCTTTTATCAATCATATCACTAGAATACCACAAATTGATTTCACTTTGCGTGATTTGCTGCATTTTCTCCTTGACGGCGACTCTTGCCTTAGCTTGATTACCGGTAGTTTCAAGGATAATGTTCCAAGGTTTAGAGGTTATAGTAAACAAAACAAAGGTGTTCTCTTCTACCGGCGTCCACAATGGGATGAAATCTTTGATAACGCCGTTTATTTTATTATTTGACTCTGTACCCAAAACAAGTTCTGTGGCATCATAATCTGCTTTTAAGTCTCGCATTGCACCTTCTGTAAGCCACCAATTATCACCTAGTTGATCCGAGTTTTGGCTGATTACTTCAAATCCAAGGATGCTGAATGCGGCAGTGTCCAAACCAATTTTCATCAACGATATAATGTCATCACCATATTGGAATGTTTGGTTTTCAGAATTGGCACAAGGATTTCCGCGAGCAAAACCGACTCTTTTGACGTTTGGAAGCTGTTCTAACTCATTTTTCAGCATATTCATGGCTGAAGATGTTGAGTCATTGCTGTGCAAATAGCTAAATTGTGAAGGAATGTCAACGTTCATAATATTTTCGGTCTTGTAGCCTAAAGGACGGTTGATCAAGTGCTTAATTTGTAAGAAAAGTGCCAATGTCAAAGCCAACATAGTGATGGTTACGATATTTTGAATCACAACAAAAACTTTTCCAAGCACCATCTTGCTTTGAAAACGGAACGTTCCTTTTACCACATCAATAGGTTTGTAACGTGAAATCATTATGGCAGGAATGATTCCGGCAAAGAAACCGATAATCACAATCAAGGCAAAGCAAACAAGAATTTCTACTGTTGTAATGCCGTAAAAAATAGCAACTTCTTTACCAAGCAACCTCATTGTAAACGGTTTAAATGACTCACAAAAAAACAATGCTATCACGAAGGCTATTAAAGTCAAAACAATAGCTTCAGAGATAAACCTAATAATATCGGCAGTTTTTGAGGAGCCCAACAATCGCCTCATTGCCATCTCTTTGGCACGGAAACCGGTTTGCGCCACAGTCAGATTGATATAGTTAATCAATGCAAATAGTAATATAAACAAAGCCACGCCTGACAATATGAGCACAAACTGTTTGTCGCCTTGCAGCAGCAAATGGTTCGTAGCTTTTATCTGACTGAAATAAATATCTTTCAAGGGAATGATTTTCACTTCTTTACATACATCAAGTTTGTAAATCCAGAAAAAATCCTTGAAGTAGGTGTACAAATCATCGGATTTCGACGCGAAATCGGTGCCGGGCTTGGTCTGGATGAACAAAATTACACCGCCTGCATTGCCTAACTCATCATTGGAAATGCTAGGGTTTAAATGTTGTGAGACTAATTGAACATTAAAGAGAAGGGCTTTGGTTTTTATGCTGGAGGTCTCAGTTTTTTTGAAAACACCCCCGACGCTAAATACCGTTTTTTTG
>JAQUSR010000200.1 GCA_028710155.1 Bacteroidales bacterium
ATACAATACCGAATTTAGTGAAAATTTGCACTCCTACGTCAACAACATCAACACCCACGAAGGCGGAACACACCTCACCGGTTTTCGTACAGCACTGACAAGAACGCTGAACAACTACGCCAAAAAATCGGGTATGTTGGATAAACTGAAATTTGAAATCAAAGGAGACGACTTTCGCGAAGGACTGACCGCCATTATTTCGGTGAAAGTGGCTGAACCTCAATTTGAAGGACAAACAAAAACCAAATTGGGCAACAGCGAAATTGCCGGATCGGTCGATTCAGCCGTTTCGGAAAGTTTAGCCAACTATCTCGAAGAAAATCCAAAAGAGGCAAAAGCCATCGTCAATAAAGTGATTTTGGCAGCTACCGCCCGCCATGCCGCCCGCAAAGCCCGCGAATTGGTACAACGGAAAAATGTTTTATCAGGATCAGGGTTACCCGGAAAATTAGCCGACTGCAGCGAACGCAATCCCGAAAAATGTGAATTATTCTTAGTCGAGGGCGATTCTGCCGGTGGAACAGCAAAAAGCGGTCGTAACCGTGTGTTTCAAGCAATTTTGCCTTTGCGTGGAAAAATTTTGAATGTCGAAAAAGCTATGCCGCACCGCATCTTCGAAAGCGAAGAAATTAAAAATATGTTTACTGCTTTGGGCGTTTCGGTAGGAACAGCAGAAGACAGCAAAGAGTTGAACTTGGAAAAATTGCGCTATCACAAAGTGATCATCATGACCGATGCCGATGTTGATGGTGCTCACATTGCCACATTGATTCTTACCTTCTTTTTCCGCCACATGAAAGCTATGATTGAGAACGGTTATGTTTATATTGCCACACCACCGTTGTATATGGTCAAACGTGGCAACACACAACGCTATGCTTGGTCGGAAGAGCAACGTGCCGCCTTGGTCGCTCAATATTCGTCAGACGGTAGTGAAAAAGGTATCAGCGTGCAACGTTACAAAGGTTTAGGTGAAATGAACGATGTTCAATTGTGGGATACCACCATGAACCCCGAAACACGAACTTTGCGACAAATTACGATTGAAAACGGCACCGAAGCCGACCGTATTTTCTCGATGTTGATGGGAGACGATGTCGCTCCACGCCGCGAGTTTATCGAACAAAACGCGACCTATGCCAATGTAGATGCATAAACTTCATTTTATCTCATTAAGCATCATTCAATGAACGATTTGCAAAAAATATCCAACGGCGTTTCGTTGGATATTTTTGGTTTTAATTCCATCATCAAAAAAAACAAATAGTAAATCAATATAACTGTCCGGTTATCAATCATACAGAGAAAGATAAAGGAGCTTATTCAGAAATAATTTTTCATTTAAAAGGAGAAAAACAACTATTTTTAAAACAACATTTTTAATTACAATATTTTATAAAAATGCTAACTAATTTATCGAAATATCTGACACACCCGATTTTCCGACTGATTCGCATGGCAGCCGACGAGATGCAACAACCCACTTATGTAGTCGGCGGTTTTGTTCGCGACCTATTGATGGGAAGACCCTCCAAAGATATTGACGTTGTTACCGTAGGTAGCGGTGTCGAATTGGCAAAAAAAGTCGCCGGCATGTTGGGAAAAGATGTCAAAGTACACGTTTTCAAAAACTTCGGAACAGCACAAGTCAAATATAAAGGCGAGCGTGATTGGGAAATAGAATTTGTCGGAGCCAGAAAAGAGAGCTATCAACACGATTCTCGCAAACCTATTGTCGAAAACGGAACTTTGGAAGACGATCAATTAAGACGCGACTTCACCATCAACGCTTTAGCAATCGGGCTGAACGAAAATAATTTCGGAGAAATTGTCGATCCATTCAACGGTATCGAAGATTTATCCAACGGCATTATTCGCACACCATTAGATCCTAACATCACCTTCTCAGACGACCCGCTGCGAATGTTACGTGCTATTCGTTTTGCCGGACGTTTTCGTTTCAAAATTGAAGCAACAACATGGCGCGGAATCATAGAAAGTGCTTACAGAATCAGCATCATTTCACAAGAACGCATCATCGATGAACTGAACAAAATGTTGATGTGTGAAGAGCCCTCTTTGCCTTTAAAAATGCTGTCTGATTGTGGTTTAATGAAACTTATTTTACCAGAAATTGCTGCTTTACACGGTATAGAAAACATCGAAGGGAAAAAACACAAAGACGTTTTCTTACACACCTTAGAAGTAGTTGACAACGTTGCGCTTAGAAGTAACAACTTATGGCTTCGCTGGGCAGCTTTGCTTCACGACATTGGTAAACCAATCACTAAAAAATTCGAAAATAATATCGGATGGACATTTCACGGACACGAAATTGTGGGAAAACGCATGGTCAACCGCATCTTTGTTCGACTGCATTTACCACAAAACGAAGACAAACGTTATGTTGAAAATTTGGTATTACTGCATTTACGCCCTATTGCTTTAGTCGAAGATGTTGTAACAGACTCTGCCATTCGGCGATTGCTGTTTGATGCAGGAGACGACATCGACGATTTGATGATTTTGGCAGAATCGGACGTAACTTCAAAAATTCCGGAAAAAGTGGAACGTTACATGATGAATTTTATGCACGTTCGTAAAAAGTTGAAAGAAGTAGAAGAAAAAGACAAAATTCGTAATTGGCAACCTCCCATCACCGGAGAAATGATCATGGAAACCTTTGGTATAAAACCCAGCAAAGAAGTTGGCATCATCAAAAACGCCATACGCGAAGCCATTTTGGATTGTGTTATCGACAACAACTACGACGATGCCTACCAATTTATGCTCGACCAAGCCGCCATTTTAGGATTGAAACCGATCAAATAATAAACGAAGTTGGTATTTTTTAGTTCAAAGAAGAGATTTAGTTGTTTTTAATTT
>JAQUSR010000058.1 GCA_028710155.1 Bacteroidales bacterium
GTTGGGTGCCAAAGTTTTTACTATTGAACGTCAACGTCAGCTGTTTGATAAAACCACAAAATTGCTCCCTCAAATCGGATATGCCCCCAAAATGTTTTATGGAGACGGTTATAAAGGATTGCCTACATTTGCTCCGTTCGATAAAATTATTATTACTTGTGGAGCACCGATTATTCCCGAAATATTGGTGCAACAGCTCAAAATTGGCGGTATGATGGTGGTGCCGTTTGGAAGCGGAAAAGAACAAGAGATGCAACGCGTGATAAAAAATGCCGACGGAACAATTACCATTGAAAAACACGGTATTTTTAGTTTTGTTCCCATGTTGGAAAACAAAGAAAAATAATTCATCGGCTTGTTTATCCGCAAAAATTTTTATCACAAAACAACTATTCGAAGTAAAAATTTGTCTTATAAAAACAACATGGAGTCGCAAGAAGAAATCATCCAAGGCTGCTTAAAAGGCGATAGACAAAAACAATATGCTTTTTATCAACAATTTAGTCCGGTGTTGTATGGCGTTTGTTTGCGATATTTGCGTGATGATGAATCGGCTGCCGACATGTTGCAAGAGTGTTTTTTGAAAATTTTTGAAAAATTGGGAGATTATCGGGGCGAAGGTTCATTGGAAGGTTGGTTGCGTAAACTGACTATCAATATGATTCTCAACACCATCAAACAAAATCAACGATTGCCTTTGTATGATGACCTGAGCGACGATGCCGATCGCTATTCGCATGTTGCTCTTCAACCCGATCATTTGACACAAGAAGAACTTGTCAAAATCATTCAACGATTACCAACCGGCTATAAAACGGTTTTTAATCTGTATGAAATTGAAGGTTATTCGCATCAAGAAATTGCCGAAATGTTGGGGATTTCTGAAAATACTTCAAGAACACAATTACGTAATGCAAAAATTAAATTGCAAAATATTTTGTATCAAATGTATGGTAAAAATACTTTTGAGTAAATAATATGGAAGAAAGAAATCATCTATTTCAGTCGCTACGTCAATATTCGCCGCAACCGCCGCAACAAGTGTGGAAAAAGATTGAACATCAAATGGATGTTTCAAACAAAAAAACAATGTCCGGTTCAAAAAAATGGATCATTGGTGTTGCTGTCGGTTTGATAGTAGGAGTGATTGTAGGCTTATGGTTGTTGTTACCGAAAACACCAAAAACAACGACTATCTCTTCAGTCAACGTTGTTGAAACGAAAAAGGAAATCGTGCTTGATTCTGTATTTACGGCACCTTCGACTATTAATGATGTTACTCCGGCCGTTTCCGCTCCGATAGTGGTTGACGAACAACGTTCCAATTCCTCTACACCTTTGAATGTATCGCCTCAACAAGTGCAGACAATCATCGAAAAAAGCGAAAATATTACCGATAATTCTCATCAAGAAATAAAACAAAATGTTGTTGCTACTGAATCAAAACCCGAAAAAAATACGCACAACGATAAAACGGAACAGCCGTCAATCATTGATTCTACCGAAACTATTTTAGAAACACATATTCAAGAAGATACCATTGCTAAATCAGTTTTGCCGATTTTTGTAGAATTAAATCAACATCAAAATATTTGTCGAGGCGAAAAAGCAACCCTTCGTTTGCCTCAAGGCAACAACATTGTTTGGAGCAATGGTGCTACTACAAATAATATTACTGTAAATCCTCTGGAAACAACCACCTATCAAGTAACTTGGGAACAAAATCATCAATGTTATCAAAGCGAAATGACCATTTCGGTATTAGATTGCGCTTTGTTTATTCCCAATGCTTTTTCACCCAACGGCGATGGCATTAACGACATTTTTCGTCCGGTAGGTGAAGGAATATCAAATTTTAATATGTTGATTTTCAGCTCTAACGGAGAACGTTTGTTTGAATCCAAAGATATTTTTATGGGATGGGATGGTAAGTCAGGTGGCAGTTTATCTAAAGCGGGCGTTTACATTTATAGAATTTCGTTTCAAGATATAACCGGACAACAACGTCAACTTCAAGGCATATTGAACTTATTGCCTTAAATAAATACGCACTTCAAAAAAACATAATATTTTTATCTCCTAATGGAGGAAAGCCGAATTTTCGGCTTTTTTTGTACGATTACAAAATACTACTTTCTAAATCGTAACGCAAGGTTCTATCAAAAAGTTGAATTACGTTTTGATACCCGTTGTTCGATGCCTCTTGTTGCGTTTTTCCCGAAAATTCTTCTTTAATACGTTTTCTATAGATTGGCTGTTCTTTGTTATCAGTAATAATTATATTGCATTCTAAAACAACATAATCCAACTGTTGAAAACGCTCTTTAGGATAGGTATTACATTGGATGGTTAAGGTAAAATCGGCATCGTGATCGCTGATGTCAAAAGCAGAACGTAAATGATTGGCAAAATGATTTTGCAACAAATTATCGGAAGTGCGACTATTCAATTGTTGTTCGTCTCCGATAATTCGCATCACGGGTTTAGTTATCATGATACGAACCGGCATTTCTACTATAGGAATATTTTTGATAATATTTCGAACTAAATGGTCTGTTACAATGCGCGAAAGTGCAACAACATCTACTGAAAGAGATAACGTCTCTTGTGAATTTTGCGTTTTAATTTTGGGCAGTGAGCAACAAATTTGTCCTTGTACATCGGTTTTTTCCGAGTTCTTCATTAGTCCGTTACCGGTAAAAGATACCTTGATCGGCATATTGACCATGGGATGCTGTAACCCATCCTGCAAGGTGAAACAAAAAGCATTTAACGGAAGATCAACACCTTTTTTAACCATCATCGTTGGCGAAGAGATGGAAAATTTTGATTCGTTAAAAAATTGAACCATAGCATTATAAATAGTATTTCCCAAATCCGCTTCTCTGTCATTCAATAAGCAAGGTGTACTTTCATTTAGATAAGCAGACAAAGCCGATAGCGCCTCGGCATATAATTGAAAGGCGTTGTAATGTAATTGATCTTGCAATAATTTTTCGGCTTGCAAATATTTGTTTTTTGCCGTTTCAACAGCGTATTGCTTTTTTTGAAGTTTCCGATTTTGGTAGTCGGTTTTCGATAAACGATAATACACCCAATATTGGTTTTCGGTTTCATACGTATCCACCAATTCGTAACCTTCTAATTGTAAGGAATTGTTGGTTTTAATGTCGTTGACAAACTGTTGAGAGAAATTTTGATTGACTTGCATTGAATTTAGCACCGATGAACTTTCAATGGTTATCGAAATTTCAGATGACAAATCGGTTAAAGCCTCTTGTTTGGCAGTGGTTCTATAAGCATCCGGTGTTGAACCTTTTTTGGAAGAAAAGCCGATACCGATATAGTTTTCGCTACTTTGCGGACGTGATGTTACCCAAGCCGGTGCTGACGCTGTTTCGGCAATGGGTTGCGAAGTGCTACATGATACCAATAATATGGAAATCAATACTATATAAAAAATCTTATTCATTGGAAAGGAACTTTTGAATATCATAAGTGATCATCTCAACCGTTTGTTGTTCCACTTCATTTAAAAGTGTATTGTAATCTTTAATTTTTTTATTCGCATTAAAAAGTTTGCGAAGTTGAGCATTAGAGGCATAATTATCGTCAACGCGATCTTCTTTACTATTGAAAATATTGAGTTTGTTTTTCCAATAACCGGCTACCACATCGTTGCTCGAACCGTCATAAGTGGCATAATGAACGGCATCGGCGGCAGAAAAATTCTCGGCATTGCTTTTCAATATTTCACCGGTTCTTTGATCAGTCATTTGATAGTTGAAGTCTAAATTTAAACTTCTTTTGTGCTGATAAACATAGTAATATATTTTGCTATAACTCGTTTTTCTTTCTCCCGTTTCTTGATTGACAATAACTTTTTTCAACCAACCTTTGGTTTCGGTTTTCGATAGTTTTCCGGCGTCATACATCATCGATTTAATGGAGCTATTAAAAAGTACCATTTGTCTGGCTGTGGTGGTAGAATTTTCGTTTTCCAACAAAATCAAAAAAGGATTGTTTAAGTTTTGTAATGCTCGCATTACATTTAGGCGAAGCGATTGAGCCACCGCTTTTTGGTTAGTGTTTACCGAAAAATCGGGAATGATGATGGCAACAGAACCTTTTTCCAGACACTCCTCTTTTAAATCCGAAATATCTTTATAAGTGAAAGAAATCTTTTGTAAAGCAACAATTTCTGAATAAGCAGTTCGATATTTTCCATTTTCCATCAATTGAGCAATGCGGCGATAACGAGGCTCACAAACAGCAATATTTAATTTTTCTTTGGCATCGCGATAATTGGCATTGAGAGATAAGATATTTCGCAAGATGGGTTCGGCTGCTGAAAAATCGCTTTGATCCAAGTATTGAATTGCTTGTAAATATTGTTCTTCTAAATATATATTTTTGGCTTCTTCGTAGTATTGTTGATATTGAACAGGGAAATTTAAATCGATATTCAAAAGGCTCAAATCATCATAATATTTCTGTGCTTTTTGATAATATTCAACTGCTTGTGAATTATTTCCTTGACTATAAGCATCATTGAAACGTTGTAATTTTTCGTCCAATAAAATTTGTCCGGTACGTTTCAATCCTAATCGAGCTTCAACGTTGTCTGTTTTTCTAACTAATGCTTGATAATAATACTCGGCAGCATCGGTTTTTAGCCCCATTTGCTCATATTTAATACCTTTTTTTGAATATTTTTGAGAAACACACGAGCTGAATCCGATGACGACGAAAATAAAGAATACGATAGGGATGAAAAACCATCTATTATGCATAATCTTCATATTTATAAAGTATATTTTATTGAAATACATGGATATAATGTATCGCTTTAAAGATATGCAAAGGTATGTTTTTTTTAGATACAACATATATAATATCCTTCTTTTGAATGAAAGATGGGAGGATGATTTTTCTTGACTTCAAATCCCTTTCATGTTATTGAACAACAATGTAAACAAATAGATTGCAATACAGAAAATAATTTTCCCCATTCTCTTTGCTTTTATTAAATAGTATATTACTTTTGCAAACGTGAAAATAAAGTATTCTTTTTTTTGATAAAAGGACTTTATTTTATTTTAATAAGTTGAGTAACATTTTGTTATATAATCAAAATTTAAAATCATAAATAAAAAATGAAGGTTTATCAGACTAATGAAATTAGAAACATCGCGTTGTTGGGCGGTGCTAAATCCGGCAAAACCACCTTGGCGGAAAGTATGTTATTTGAAGGTGGAATCATCAACAGACGCGGCACCATTGACGATGGAAATACCGTTTCCGACTATCGCGAGATAGAATTGGAACGTGGCAACTCCGTCTCTTCAACCGTAATGTACACCGAATTTGAAGGCAAAAAAATCAACATCATCGATACTCCGGGTTTCGACGATTTCGTCGGCGAAGTAGTAGCTGCACTGAAAGTGATTGAAGCCGGTGTTGTGGTTGTTAATGCGCAAAACGGCGTTGAAGTCGGAACAGAAATCGCATGGCGTAATACTGCAAAATCTGAAACACCTATCATTTTTGCCATCAACCATTTGGAACACGAGAACTCCAATTTTGACGAAACCATTCGTCAGTTGAAAACCCAATTCGGCAACAACGTAACACCGTGCCAAATTCCGGTGAATGT
Organism: Bacteroidales bacterium; assembly: GCA_028710155.1. Lineage (GTDB taxonomy): Bacteria > Bacteroidota > Bacteroidia > Bacteroidales > WRLA01 > WRLA01. Next base: position 5,657 of record JAQUSR010000058.1, read on the forward strand.
TGGTTTAGGGTTTAATTCTGTGGTCGATTTGCTCCAAATGAAAATGTTTAAATTCCCCGAAAACGGTGGAAAACCTGAAATTTTAGACATTCCCGCCAATATAAAAGATAAAGCAGAAGAGATGCACGCAGCTTTGTTAGAAGAATTAGCCGCAGCCGATGAAGAGTTGATGGAAATTTTCTTCGAAAAAGGTGCTTTGACAGAAGAACAAATTGCCAAAGGTATTAAATTAGGCTTAATCAGCCGCACTTTCTTCCCTGTTTTCTGCATCAATGCTAAACAAGATATGGGCGTTGCCCGTTTACTCCAATTTATTGGCGACTCTGTTCCTGCTCCCAATGATGCCGCTTTGCACGGAATGAAAACCACAGAAGGTAAAGTGTTGAAATGCAATAGTGCCGATCCAACCGTTCTTTTTATTTTCAAAACCGGTATGGAACAACACCTTGGCGAAGTTGTATTTTTCAAAGTGTTTGCCGGAGAAGTTACCGAAGGTTGCGACCTTTACAACTCCACCACCGACACCAAAGAACGTTTAACACAACTTTATGTTACCTTTGGAAAAAATCGTGAAAAAGTAGAGAAAATTTGTGCTGGTGACATCGGTTCGACTATCAAATTGAAAAACTCTCGTACCAATACCACTATTACCGGATTAAAAAATACCGGTGATGTCGTGGAACCCATCAAATTCCCCGCTTCCAAAATTCAATTAGCCGTTAAAGCCAAAAATTCGGCTGACGATGAAAAATTGATGGTTGCTTTGTTGGCAAAAAACCGTGTCGATCCTACTTTCACTGCCGAAATGTCGAAAGAGTTGCGTCAGTTGATCGTCGGCGGACAAGGCGAATTGCACCTCAACATCATCAAATGGCAAATTGAGAATTTGGACAAAGTTACTTACGAATTTTTCTCACCAAAAATCCCATATCGTGAAACCATCACCAAAAAAGCAAAAGCTATGTATCGCCACAAAAAACAATCGGGCGGTTCGGGTCAATTTGGTGAAGTTCACATGATGATTGAACCTTATACAGAAGGAATGTCTTACGCCACTGAGTTCCCGATTCGTGGTACCGATGAATATAAAATGGAATGGGGCGGAAAATTGATTTTGAACAACTGTATCGTAGGTGGTGCCATCGATGCTCGTTTTATTCCTGCTATCCTCAAAGGAATCATGGAAAAGATGGAAGAGGGACCTTTAACCGGATCTTACGCTCGCGATGTGGTGGTTTATATTTATGACGGTAAAATGCACCCGGTAGATTCCAACGAGTTGGCATTCAAATTAGCCGGTCGTAACGCCTTCAAATTGGCATTTAAAGATGCAGGTCCAAAAATTATGGAACCGATTTACAACGTAGAAGTTTTAGTTCCGGAAGATAAAATGGGTGATGTGATGACTGACCTTCAAGGACGCCGTGCCGTGATTATGGGAATGGAATCGGAAGGTAACTATCAAAAATTGAAAGCTCAAGTGCCGTTGGCAGAAATGGGACGTTATTCCACTTCGTTGAGCTCCATCACTAGCGGTCGTGCCATGTATTCATTGGAATTTGCACAATATCAACAAGTTCCTACAGATGTTCAAACAAAATTGCTTGACGAATACAAAGCACAAGCTGCTGACGAAGAATAGAAAATATTTCTTTATTGTAATCAATAAAAAAGGGGTTTTTAACCCCTTTTTTTGTTTTCTGTGCTTTTTTACAATACCAAAAATTAATATTAGTTAATCAACAATTGATCATTTATTTTTAGGTGTTTGATTCAAATAAAAGGAATAACGAATCGTTTGGTTTCAAATAAAGCATAGAAGTTTTTAAAAAATTGGCACAAAAAAAAAGAGGTGTTTTGCAACACCTCTTAAACAAAAATATTTAATCATTAAAACCTTAGTACAATTTGATGATTCCCTTTGCTTCTGCGTCTTTCAAACAAGCTAAAACACCTTTTTTGTTGATGTTTCTTAAACCATCCATCGACACGCGTAACCAAACCCATTCGTCGGTTTCGGGAATATAAAATTTCTTCGTTTGTAAGTTTATATTAAACTTTCTTAACGATTTACGGTTTGAGTGAGAAACATTGTTTCCAACCATGAACCTTTTTCCTGTAATTTCGCAAACTTTTGACATCTTTATCTCTATTTTTTATTCTTTCCAAAAACGGTGTGCAAAGGAACAATTTTTTTTTGATATTTACAACAATTTTTTTGTTTTTTAATTATAAAAAAGATTTTTATAACAATCGATTATTCAATTAATTACAAAGTTGTTTTTAAAAAAAACATTGTTTTTATTGCGATTTTTCAAATTTAATCAGCATTAAAACTGCTTGTTCACGATCGTTTTTAGTAAAAAAACCACTTAACACAAGGTGCTAAGTGGTTGGTAAAAAATTAATGTTTATGACCTGAACAATTTTTCTGTTGTTGCGCTCCGCTGCATTTTCCGGGGCATGATTTTGAACATCCCGCTGGTTTTGCATTCGGATCATCGGCTTTATAACCCAAATCGATAATCGATTTTTTGATGGTTTCCGGAGCTACTTTTTCGGAGTTATAAACCACTTTAATAGTGTTGGATTCCAAATTGCAAGTAACCTCTTTTAATCCTTTTACCATATACGGTAACTCTTTTTGAACTTTGTCAACGCAAGTTTGACAATGCAAATTCGATTTAAAAACCACCTCTTTAAATTTTGATTCGGTAACGGGAGCAGTGCTTGTTGCCACTAATTGAGGATTTTTTTTGGCAGCTTCCTTTTTTTCTTGAGCAAAGGTAGAAAAACTCAATGCGAGCATCAATAAGCTCACTAAAAACAATTTACTTTTCATTTTTTTGAATATTAGTTTGTTAAAAATTTATTTTCTTAATTGGTATCTTGCACCAATATAAAACATTCTTCCTGAGAGCGGTCCCCATACACTTGATGCATCAAAATAATCGCTATAGGGTTGATTAGCAGCAATAATCGGATTGGGTTGTGTGTAGTTTAGCAAGTTTTCAGCACCAAAATACAAGGCCCAACGTCTCCAATTTTTAGTTACCTGCGCGTGCATCATCACATAAAACTCCGATTTTCCGTTTTTATTATTATAGCCTTCAGGATTGGTAGTAATTTTTGGAACGGCGGCATCGCCATTGAATTGTGTGGTCAGGTTAAACATCCATTTATCGTGGCGTGTAGCATAACCTAAGGTAAGCAGTCCTTTCCATTTATTAACGTAAGGTGCCGATTTTAAACCTTGTTGAAATTCCATTTTAACATCGTTGTAACGCACCGAAGCCATAAAATCGAATCGATTGAACAATTCCGCATTGAACGAAACTTGTGCCGTGAGTGCAGTTGAATGGTTGATGGTGTAAAGATAAACAGAATGATCGTCAAAATAGGGGTCAGCAATCAATTGATTATCAAAAGTGGTGTAATAAACATCGCCTGAAAGAGATCCTTCACGTTTTTCGGTCAGATGAAACATCCACGTTAAATTGGCTCCAAAATTCCAAGCCTCTTCAGCTGTTAACAAATTGTTGTCAAACACCATTTTACGAGACGATGGAAAATAGTTTGAAAACTCCGACAAATGCGGAATGTGATAGCCTTTTCCACCAGAAATACGTGCCACCAAGCCTTCTGTAATCTCTCCACGAAGGTGAAGTTTTGGTGAAAACAAGTTTTTGGAAAAATTGCTATTGTTGCCGTTATACGCTTTTTGCACCATGTTGATATAGTCGTAACGAAGTCCGACAACTGCCGTAAACCGATGTGTAGGATCCCACGAATATTCAAAATAAGCACCCGGCACCGATTCGTTTTGTTTGAAATCTAAACCGGTTTCTTGAAAACGGAAATTGCTGTATGCCATATCATAATAATCGTGATTAAAGGTTAATCCGGCAGAAAATTTATGCTTTTCGTTATACGTTTGAACTAAATATTTTAAGTTGGCTCCGCCGCTGATTTGTCGGGCATCGAAAGTGATGTATTCATCGTGTCCATAAAAAGAATTATAGTCATGAAAAGTTCCGAATGCTTGAATACCGATGCTGTGATTGCCGGCTTTTCCAAAACGAATACCATAAGTTCCATAGCCATATAAACGATCGGTTTGATTGAAAAATCCATAAACGTCCGTTTTTTGTTGCCAATCGTCGGTTTTGTTGAGATAATCCATTTGACCACCTTTATATTGACTATGTAAATAATTGAACATGAGATTGATGCACTCGTCTTTCTTGGTCTCAATTTTCCAACGATTCAACACATTGATATTCCAATTGACCGGAACATCGGTAAAACCGTCATCGTTCATATCCATCGGATGATCTTGAAATGCGCCGCTGAGCATTAAATTGGTACCGGCATTATCGGAAAATTGATGACCGACCACCGTATTGCCTTCAAAACGAAGTTCATTGTTACCGTAAACGTTGAAATAGAACGGATCGGAATGGATCGGGTCGATCAATCCGGCATTAATTTGTCCGGTGATACTTTCGTAGCCGTGTTCAACGGTGGAAGCTCCTTTCGAAATGCCGATCGAACGCAGCCATGCTCCCGGAATGAATGTCAAACCATACATCGATGCTAAGCCCCGCAGCGAAGGCATTCCGTCGCTTAACATCAACGAATATTTGCCGTCCAAACCCAACATTCTAATATGTTTAACTCCCGAAACGGCATCAGAGTAACCGACATCAACGGTGGGGTCGTTTTCAAAACTTTCTGAAAGGTTGCAACAAGCTAACTTTTGCAATCCGTGGGTGGTGATGGTTTCAGTTTGAAAAGGCGTCATCATCGAAATCATCGAACCGCTGTTGCGAGCTTTTACCTCAACGGCATCCAACGATTCACCTGCCTTTAAATTGATTTTGTTGTTTTTTGTTCCGGCTACGATTTGAACGGTGTCTGTTTGATAGCCGACATAACTAACGATGGCTTGATAGCTTTTCTTTTCTGGTAACGCGATGTTGAAAATACCTTTGGCATCGGTAGAAACGCCTTTTTCAATCTCCGAAAAATAGATGTTGGCAAAGGGCAGCGGAGTGTTTTTTCCGGTTTCATCAATTCCGTAAACCGTTCCCTTGGTTTGACCAAAAGCCAACAAAGAAAAAAATGTTATAATGATGAATATTAATATTTTACGCATATAATTTGTTAAAAAAATGATTTAAAAATGTAATAATATTAAGGTTTGAGAAGGAGCAGCAAACGATGTATTCATCAATGTTGACGACTATGACTCAAACCAAAAATTGATTCTAATTTTAAAAAATCAAAACAAAAATTGCGTAAAAAGAAAGTTCTTTTGAAAAATATCCGAAAAGCGCAAATTGGGTAGGTCGTCCCAAATTTGATGATTGAAAAACGGATGTATGATTTCGGAAATAGAAATTCCTGTAAATATGGTTCCTAAATGAATGACGGTGATGACGGGTAGTAGAATTTTTTGCTTATCGTAGAAAGGATTTGTGATTTTCAACAACTTAGAAACGATATCGCAGCACGAATCCTCATCGGTTAAAGTAACTTTATCGCTAATTTGATGGTGTCCGCAAACATGGAAAGCGTCGTCTGAACACATTTCTTCGTGATGATGGCATCCAAAGCAGGTGCAATGGTTGATAGATTCTTCTATGAAAAATGAAAAAGTGACATTATGAATGCCGTGATGGTTGCAAATATGATACAGCAATTGATGACCCGATACGGCAAACAAGAGGATGACTGCCAGTAAAACGCTCATTATCTGTTGAAAAACACGGTTCATTTTCTGTTGAATTTGCGCTGCAAAGGTATTGTTTTTTTATGAATACATAAGTTATTGTTATTAATTAAATATGTATATCTTTGCAAAAAAATTAGGATGAAATATGGAAGATACGCTATCAATTATTAAAGATACTGTATTACAAAAAATTACGGAAATTAATCACGAAACTATTGTTACTGATATTAAAGAAGGCGTTTTTTTAACAAAATTGAAAGAGTTAATGTGGGTATATTGCCCCAAATTAATCGCTGCTATTTTGGTTTTCATTGTCGGATGGTTTTTGATTTCATGGTTAATGAAAATTTTTAAAAGACGTTCTGACAAAAGTTTTAAAGATCCGACTTTAGGAAAATTTTTGGGAAACTTGATTGGCATTTCTTTGAAAGTCATCCTCATTATCACCGTTGTAGGAATGCTTGGCGTTCAAGTTACCTCTTTTGTAGCTCTTTTAGGAACAGCAGGTTTGGCTGTTGGTTTGGCATTACAAGGGTCGTTGCAGAATTTTGCAGCCGGCGTTATGATTTTAATTTTTCGTCCATATCGTGTTGGCGATTACATAGAAGCAGCCGGTCAAGCGGGAACCATCAAAGAAATTCAGATTTTCAATACCATTATCACAACAGTTGATAACAAGGTGATAATCATTCCAAATAGTGCAATGTCGGCCGGAGCTATCAAAAATTATTCAAAAGAAGAAACGCGGCGTGTCGATTGGACATTCGGCATCGGCTATGGTGACAGCTACGATCAAGCAAAAGCTGTCATTCAAAAATTGGCAGACGCGGATGAACGCATTTTAAAAGATCCGATAGTGTTTATCGCATTGGATTCGTTGGGCGATAGTTCTGTAAATATTGTGGTGCGTGCATGGGTGAAAGCTGAAAACTATTGGGGCGTTTATTTTGATATGAATGAAAAAGTGTATAAAACCTTTGCCGAAGAACATATCAATATTCCTTTCCCGCAAATGGACGTACATTTACATCAATAGCATTTTGTTTGTAGGATTAAAATAATGAAATTCAATAAATTAATTAACTTATTAAAAAAAACCGGATGATGAAGAAAATTTTACTTCTTGTAGTTGGTATTATTCTCAGTATCAACATCTCTGCACAATGTCCTTTGACAACAGCAGTCGATTTTACCGCCACCGATTGTCATGGCACCGAAATCCATTTGTTCGACATCTTAGATGGTGGACAATATGTTTTAATTGACTTTTTTTACACAACCTGCGGTCCTTGCATACAAGCAACTCCAAAAGTTGCTGAAGCTTATACCATGTTAGGTTGCAACGACTTTGAAGTGTTTTTTATGGAAATCACTCCAAGCGACAACGATGCCGCTTGTCAAACTTGGTGCAATAATTTTGGTATTGAATATCCGACCATTGGAACGAATGGAGGAGGCGGTACTATTTGTAACACTTATCAAATCGGAGCGTATCCGACTTTGATTTTAATTGCCCCCGATCGCAGCATAGTAATTCAAGATTTATGGCCCATAGACAATGCCATGACCATTGTCAATGCATTAGACCCGTTTCAAATTCAACAACACGAATGCGGCTCGGCTCCGACTTGTGATGCACCGCAAAATGTAGCAGCCGTAGTTAATGACGATTTATCGATTACAGTTTCATGGGATGATGTTGCAGAAGCGGTTTCTTACACTTTATATGTTGATGGCGAAATGACAGCAGAAGGTATCTCAGGCACCACCGTAACCTCACCGGCCAATCAAATACCGGGAACT
>JAQUSR010000059.1 GCA_028710155.1 Bacteroidales bacterium
TGGTGCCTCACTATCCGCAACCCAACGGCGGTTTTTATTTCGGCGTCAGCTGGCGGTTGTTTGGTTGATGTTTCTGAAAAATTGTTAAAAACGCACCGGAATGGATTTTTAGTCCATGAATTTCTCCTTCAAAAACTGGCCGGTATAGCTTTCCGGACATTGAATCAAATCTTCGGGTGTTCCGGCAAAAACAAGGTTTCCTCCTGCTTCTCCGCCTTCGGGACCCAAGTCGATGATCCAATCGGCGGCTTTCAATACATCCAAATTGTGTTCGATGACAATGACAGAATGTCCCTTATCAATCAACGCATTGAGCGATTGAAGCAACTTGCTAATATCGTGAAAATGCAATCCGGTGGTAGGTTCATCGAAAATAAAAAGTGTGGGCGTTGTATTGGATCCTTTCGAGAGAAAGAGTGATAATTTCACCCGTTGCGCCTCGCCACCCGACAAAGTGTTGGTTGATTGACCAAGTTTCAGATAACCCAAACCGGTGGCTTGCAAGGGCAACAATTTGTCGATGATATTTTTTTCAGTGGTAGTCGGGTTGGTGGCTTGTTTGAAAAAATCGACCGCTTCATCGATGGTCATATTCAAAATGTCGGCAATATCTTTGTCGCGATATTTGACTTCCAACGCCTCTTGTTTGAAACGTTTACCGTGGCATTCTTGGCATGTCAGCCAAACATCAGCCATAAACTGCATTTCCACTTTAATTTTTCCTTCTCCTTCACACTCTTCACAACGCCCGCCCGGCACGTTGAACGAGAAAAATCCCGCTTTGTAACCTCTAGTTTTCGAAAGCGGTTGTGACGCATAAAGCGACCTTATGTCGTCGTAGGCACCGATATAGGTTGCCGGATTTGATCGGCTCGATTTTCCAATCGGATTTTGGTCAATCAGTTCTATTTGTTGAATTTGTTTGATGCTGCCTGTGATGCAGTGATGCTCACCGGTACGTTCTTCGCAGCCGCCATATTGTTTACGTAGAGCGTTGTATAAAATCTGTTTCACTAAGGTGGTTTTTCCTGAACCCGAAACGCCGCTCACCGCCGTCAAAGTATTGAGCGGAAAGATCACATCAATATGTTTTAAATTGTTTTCGGCCGCTCCCACCACAGTGATAAACTCTTTCCATTTTCGCCGAAATGACGGTATGGGAATGTTCATTTTGTGATTCAGATATTGGGCAGTCAAACTTTTTTCGTTTTGCAACAGATGAAGTACATCGCCCGAAAAAATCAACTCGCCGCCCAAATAGCCGGCAAGAGGTCCCAAGTCAATCACTTGATCTGCAGCACGAATAATGTCTTCGTCGTGTTCCACCACGATGACGGTGTTGCCGATATCGCGAAGTTTTTTCAGCACTTTGATAAGTCGGTGCGTATCGCGTGGATGCAGTCCGACACTGGGTTCATCCAAAATGTATAACGAGCCGACCAAACTGCTGCCGAGCGATGTCGCCAAATTGATACGTTGCGATTCACCTCCCGAAAGCGAATTGGATAAACGGTTGAGTGTCAAATAGCCCAAACCCACATCCAACATGAAATCCAAACGATGCCGAATTTCGATCAATAGTCGGGTGGCAATTTCCAAATCGTGCGGGTCGGTTACCAACGTATCGATGAGTGTATAAAGTCGTTCAATGGGCAGTTTGACTAAATCGGAAATGGTGTAACTGTTGATTTTTACATAGTTTGCTTCTTTTCGAAGACGCGTTCCGTGGCAATCGGGACAAACGGTTTTTCCGCGATAGCGCGATTGCACCACTCGATATTGCACCTTGTAGCTGTTTTCTTCCACCATTTTAAAAAACTGCTTTATCCCTTCAACATATTCATTACCATTCCATAAAATTTGTTTTTGTTCTTCAGAAAGTTCGTAATATGGTTTATGAATCGGGAAGTTAAAATGATGCGATTTGTGGATGAACGTATCACGCCACAAACCCAACTTCTCCCCTTTCCACGGTGCAACAGCTCCTTCATACACCGATAAAGATTTGTTGGGAATCACTAAATCTTCGTCAATGCCAATGATGCTGCCATAACCGCCGCAAGTGGGACAAGCGCCATAAGGATTATTGAAACTGAACAAGTTGTTGGTAGGCTCTTCAAACGAAATTCCATCTACCGAAAAGCTATTGGAAAACTCTTTGCGAATTTTTTCGCCCTCTTTTTCATATTCCACAAAACAGATACCGTTGCCTTCGTAAAAAGCAATTTGAATGGAATCGCCCAAACGGTTGAGCATTTCGCGACTTTTTTGAAGAGAAAAACGATCCACCACAATTTCGACACGATTTTTTTCGGAAATGTATGAAAAATCTTGAGGTGTATCAATTCTAACTTGTTCTCCATCAATCAAAACTCTTGAAAATCCCTCTTGCAGCAAAATTTTGAAATAGTCCTCCGGTGAACGACCGTGCCAATTGATAGGGGCTAATAGTAGCATGCGTGTTCCTTCGTCCAACGAAAAAATATAGTCGTTGACATCTTTCACCGTTTCGCGTTTCACCAAGCGTCCGCTGATGGGCGAATAGGTTTTTCCGATACGGGCAAAAAGCAACTTCAAATATTCGTAAATCTCTGTTGTTGTGCCGACTGTGCTTCTCGGATTTCGCACATTCACCTTTTGCTCGATGGCAATAGCAGGAGCAATTCCGTGAATATATTCTACCTCCGGTTTGTTCAACTTGCCCAAAAACTGTCGAGCGTAAGAGCTCAAACTTTCGATATAACGGCGTTGTCCTTCGGCATAAAGCGTGTCAAAAGCCAATGACGATTTTCCGGAACCGCTCAATCCTGTAATTACCACCAATTGATGGTGAGGAATTTCAACATCAATATTTTTGAGGTTATTGAGTTTAGCTCCTTTAATTACAATTTTTTTTTGCATTTCGGATACGGCTCCGTTATCTTTTGGCGACATGATGTTCAATAATTTGAAAGTGGAATATTGGGCGTGTTACAACGCATTTAAAACTCTATTGATAAAAAAACGAAAAAACCATGAAGCAACGCTAATACACTATATTACAATCCGCTGAAATTCACTGCATCGAAAATCAGCGTTGGAATCCAACGCGTAGAAGCCAAACGAGGATCATTGCCTATTTCTATCAAATGATGCCACAAATCGATCATATTTCCGGTGATATTCATTTCTGAAACAGGATGTTTCATTTTTCCGTTTTCACAGAAAAAGCCTTCGATACCAAACGAAAAATCGCCGGTAGTGGGATTGCTGTTGCCGCCATTAAAACCGGTTACTAAAATGGCTTTATCGGTAGAAGCTATCATCTCGTTGAGCGACCGTTTTCCGGGTGTCATCACCAACTGCGATGGAGAGGAAATTGTTGGTGATACATTCATTTTCAACGAGCTGTAAGTATCTATAAAATACATTTTCAATACACCGTTTTCAATAATTGGTTGGTTGACAGTGGCGATACCCTCTTCGTCAAACATTCTGGCTCCAAACGATTTTGGAATATGCGGTTCGTCTTTAATCGTCAAATTTTCGGCGGCGATTTTTTGATTCAATTGATGCAATAAAAAGGAGTTCTTTTGTTGTAAAGCATTGCCGTTCAACGCATCAAGTATTGGTGCCAACAAACGGGCTGCGACCAAATTTTCGACAATCATGGTATATTTTCCCGATGGCACTTTTTTTTGATTCAATTTCCGCATTCCGCGATCTAAGGCGATTTTTCCGATTCCTGTTTTAATCAAATCATTGTAAAACAGTGCTGACTCAAACCAACACTCTTCCGGACGAGCATCATCTTTACCTTTTAGTGACACGCCGATACCCACTGAGAAACCCGTGGATTTCGATTCTCCTTCAAAACCGTTGCTGGCAATCATATAACCGCTATCAAAACCATCAGAATAGCTGCCGTTGACAGAGATAATTTTGTCGTTAGCACCCATAATCTCAGCCATATTTTGCTCTACAATTGCTTTTTTTGATTCGGGAGAAAGTTGGTCAATAGCGGCATCGAATTGCTGCAAATCGGGTTGTTTTCCTTTAAAATATCTTTGTTGATCAGGTAGTTGCCGACATTCATCCGGTTGCAAATACCGAACAGCGGCAATACCGTTTTTGATTAACGATTCCAATTCGTTTTTTTCGATACGATTGGTTGAGAAGGTGCCATAACGACCATCGACAAACAATTCTATTTGCATGCGACTTTCGGCAGCTTGCGATAGTTGTTCCATTTTCATATCTCGCATATCTATCGAACAATTATTGGAAGCATACAATCCGATACGACAAGATTGACAACCATGTCGAAGTGCAAAATCCATGGCTTGTTGGGCACAATTTTTTTGAGTATTTTGTATCATTTTAATTCATTTTCAACATTAATCGCCAAAAGTGATACCCAATCCGCGCGCTGCTTTCAACAAATCATTATCCATCGTTACAAAGTTGGGTTGCGAAATGGCTTCTTTGATGGAAACATCAATGATATTAGGAAAACGAAAAGACACCATTTGACCAAATTTTCCTTCTTTCACCAATTCCACAGCTTTTTCGCCGAAACGAGAAGCCAAAACACGATCGTAAGCAATGGGAACACCGCCACGTTGCAAGTGTCCTAAAATGGTTTCTCGAATATCATGTTGACAACCGGCATTTTTTAAGGCTTCACGAAGATAAACGGAGGCACCATGCAAACGAAAGTTTTCGTAGCCGGGTTCATCAGGTTGAGCACCTACCACGGTTCCGCCTTTTGGTTTAGCACCTTCAGCCATCACGATAATGCAAAATCCGCGATTATGTTGAAAACGTTTTTCGATACTTTCCAATACTTTTTCGATGTCATATTCAATTTCCGGAATCAAACAAACCTCAGCACCACCGGCAACAGCGCTATGCAAGGCAATCCAACCGGCATTACGCCCCATCACCTCGACAATAAAAACGCGATTATGACTTTGAGCCGTTGTAACCAATTTATCGACCGCCTCGGTAGCCACTTGAACGGCTGTTTGAAAACCAAAAGTCATATCGGTAGACGACAAATCGTTATCAATGGTTTTGGGTACACCAATGATAGGCAACCCCATTTCAAACAAACGTTGTGAAATGCGTTGCGATCCGTCTCCTCCAATATTGATCACTGCATCAATATTCATATACTGCAATTTACGAATCATCTCTTCGGAGCGATCAGCAACGTCCCAAGTTCCGTCAGCTTTTTTGAAGGGCCAAGTAAACGGACCGCCTTTGTTGGTGGTTTCGATAATGGTACCGCCGCGATAGTGAATGCCGGCTACAGCTTTTTCGTCCAAACGAACAATCTCTTGCGGTTCCCACAAAATTCCGTTAAATGCTTGAATACTACCTAAAACCTCCCAATCTTTTTCTTGAGAAGCACGTTTGACAATGGCGCGAATCACCGCGTTTAATCCAGGACAATCTCCGCCTCCGGTGGCTACTAAAATTCGTTTCATTACTATTTTTTTTGACGGGCAAAATTACAATTTCTCAAGATATTGTTTTGTTTTTTATTTCAGTGATGCCAAAAAAATTTTCCTCATTTTTTAAAACACTTCGATCCTCACTCGGCAATGGTAAATTTTCGGATAATTTCGTTACCATCTTCATCTACACAACGAAGTAAATAGTCTCCGAGAACGACATTAATGGGCATTTGATGAATATTTTTTGTTTTTCCGATATATTGATCATTCAAATTCCAAAAAATCTCTTTTTCGGGATGACGATGTGCTATTTCAAAAATGATAGCTTGTCGATTACCCTGAATGCCCACGGGAATCATCAATCGTACTGAATTTTCGGGATAAATAAACGACATCACCGTTTCAGAATGATCATTTTGACACCCCTGATAAATAGGCGGCAATGACCGATAAAGCGGCGTGTGTTTCTTATAAAACCACTCCATAGTCGGCGGCAACACGAAATACATTTCGTAGCGTTGCGGATTCGCCGAATAACAATTCGGGAACACTTGAAACTGTTGTGTCTCATCTAAAAAAACCTTTTGATGATACGGACAAACACCTGTCATCATCTCTACATCGGGCATCAAAACAGTTTTGGAATGAAGACAGTTAGACGATTTCGGATAGCCCGATTCAGCACAAACTTCCACCATTATTGCCTCCAACGTATCAAATCGAAAGGTATATTGATCGTTCAATTGAGCTGTTACATCAAACAAAATGGGAGCTGCCACATTGAAACCTGTCAATCCGGAACATCCTTCACCATCGCAATTGCCGACCCATACACCCACCACATAATGATCGGTAACACCTACCGCCCATGCATCTTTAAAACCAAAACTTGTACCTGTTTTCCACGCCACTTTTTGCGATGATGTAAAAAATTTCCATCCGGTCTGATTATATGGCCGATTGAGCGACAACATTGCTTGAAACGTTTGGGCTATCGCAATTTTCGAAAAAATCGGTTTTTGTCGTTGACTGCTGTCCTTTGTTGCAGAAAGCGATGCTGCCATTGTGCCGTATGCATTGACAATATCGTAAAGCGACGCCTCGGCTCCTCCCAAAATCAACGATAAGCCGTAGTGATCTGCCGGATAAATCAATCCCGACAAATTCATCTTTTTCAAAATGTTATAGAATTTTGCATAACCAAATTTTCGCAATAAATACACAAACGGTGTATTCAACGATTGCTGTAAAGCCACATCAGCAGGCACGGCTCCCCAATATTCGCCGGAATAATTTTGAGGCGTATAGCCTGAAATATTGATGGGAATATCGGGCAAAATCATGGAAGGACACAATGCTCCTTCATCCAACATGGCGGCATACAAAAAGGGTTTCAAGATGCTACCCGTGGAGCGTTGAGCCTTCACCATATCCACCATCGCTGCATTGTTTGATTCCAAAACATTGCCCAAATAAGCCACTACCTGATTACGTTGATAATCTTTAACATACACAGCAATATTGTGAATGCCATTGGCAACATTGACGCGATAGTGATTAGCCACAATATCAACAACAGCTTTTTGCATCGATTCATCTATCGATGAAACAATAGTTTCTCCTTTATGCTTTTGTGCACAATCAGTCACAAAATGATAAGCTGTCATCGGCAAATCGAAAGGTTTTTCCGGAATGTTTTCCATGATTGCCAACTCATAATCTTCGGCAGAAAAATGAACATTTTTACGAATATTTTTGGGAATGAACACTTTGGTCTCCCTCATTTTGTTTAAAAGAAGATTGCGTTTTTGTTTCAATTGTTCGCGATTTTTCCCCGGATGCACCAAAGCCGGAGAATTGGGTAAAACGGCTAATGATGCCGCTTCGCTCCAAGTAAGCTGTTCGGGCGTTGCGTTAAAATATCGCCATGCCGCCGCATCAATACCCACCACATTGCTACCAAATGGCGCATGAGCCGCATAAAGCTCCAAAATTTCGCGTTTCGAATAACGAAGCTCTAATCGTAACGCCAATATCAATTCGATCAATTTTTCGCAATAAGTACGCTTTTGATTGTCGCGTGCCATCCGAACAACCTGCATGGAAATAGTACTACCGCCCCGCAAAATTTTTCCGGCATGATAGTTATCGATTGCCGCATCGACTAACGAAACGGGATTGATTCCGCCATGCAAAAAAAACCAACGATCTTCAAAAGTCAACAAAGCCTGAATGTATTTTTCGGAAATGTTATTCGATGCCGGAAACCGCCATTGTCCGTCATCGGCAATGCGAGCCCCTAATAAACGACCATCGTGCGATAAAACCACAGTGGCATACGGATCATTGAAATGAGGCACAGGAATACATAAAAACAATAAAAAAACTGCCAAAAATGCACCCGAAATTGTAATCATTCGAGGATGCTTTTTCCACAATTTTTTGACGATTTCTCTAAATTTATTCTTGCCGTTCATTGAATTTCAAATTCATTAGAATCATTGCACCATCTTTGAAAACAGAAATACCATCATTCTATTTCGCTGATATGAAAACCAAAAATGGTATCGTTGGAATCAAAAAAGTGCGATTTTTTGTGAAATTTTGGAAAGATGTCATCCATTTCAGTATTTATCCATAAATGACGATTCCCGCTACGGCTGCCACAAGAATCATCAAAATAGGATTTACTTTTTTCCAAGTCGCTACTAAGCAACCGATAAAAATTACAACACTCACCCAATCGATGAAGGTTTCGCGATTGAGAAACATCAATGCAGCCGCTCCCATCATACCTACCATCATCGGCATTATCCATGTAATAATTCCGTTCATGTATTTATTGCCGCGCACTTTAACGTAAAATCGAGAAATCAACAACATGATGGTCAGCGGTGGAAGACAAGTTGCCAACGTAGCCAACAACGATCCCCAAATGTTGCCTGTTACCATATAACCGACATACGTGGCACAATTGATGGCAATGGGACCGGGTGTCATTTGCGAAACAGCAATAATATCCGTTAATTGCGCATTGGTTATCCAACCTTGCTGAACAACTATTTCATTCTGTATCAATGAAATCATGGCATAACCGCCTCCAAATCCGAAAAATCCGATTTTCAAATACGATAGAAATAATTGCAAGTATATCATGATTTTTTGTAATAAGTAAGCACAATACCAACTATGGCACCGCCAAAAATGAAATAAACGGGAGAAACGCCCAACAACCAAATAATCAACGCAGCGGTTACTGTTATTGCCATCTGCCACATTTTCAACGATCGAAACAACTTAATACACGGAACAGCTATCAATGCAATAATTGCCGGTCGCATCCCTTTAAATGCTGCCTCGACCCATACGTTGTTGCGAAAATCGGTTAAATAAACGGCTATCATTAATATAATTAAAAACGACGGAATCACCAATCCCAACACGGAAACCATGGCACCGATTCGCCCTTTCATCTTATAACCGACAAAAACAGCCGTATTGAGCGAAAAAGGACCGGGCATCGATTGAGCAATGGTAAATTGATTCCAAAAATCCTCTTTTACAAACCATTTTTTCTTGTCAATCACTTCGCGTTCAATCAACGGAATCATGGCGTAGCCGCTTCCAAAAGTAAACGCACCGATTTTTAAAAATGTCCAAAATAGTTGTAACAGCATAAATTATTCTATTCTTTTCGATATTATTGAAACGAAATATCAAGGTGGCAAAAGTAGTATTTTGGCTGATGAAAACAGAAAAAATCCTCATTTTGCATTCCGATTTATGGTGTTGTTCCTTGACATTTTTTCGTTTTTTTGGAAGGAATCACTTTCTATTTTTCTCTCAAAAACCGATTTTTACATCATCGCCGTTAAAAATGCCCACCATCAGGAATACAAAAAAATCGGGTCAACTAAAAAGCCTCTTGAATTACCATCACTGCAACACACTGCAACCATCCGCCTACTCCACTACTACCGCTTTTGCCGGAATAATGTAATAGATTTCATCGTTATACATATCTTCACAATGAACTGCCGGAATAGTAAAACTGCCCGAATAGGTTGCATTCAGCGACACCGTGAAGCTCTTTTTTTCGTTGGGTGCCAAGTCGAAATAGAAACAGACCCGATCATCGCGTATATCAATAAAGTTGTATTTCGACTGCCTATAATCGTTATCTGAAAAGATACGGTCGTTGATGATTTCCCATCCTGATGGAGTCAAATACGACAACGCATTTTCCGTTACCGGATATTGACTCGGATTTTCGACTTCAATTTTGACATAAAAATCGGTGTTGCGCGCCAATTTTTTCGGATCAATTTTTTTGTTGGATTTATCGTAATAATTGACACTCATCTTATACCAATTACCTTTTTCAACTGTTTCGTATTCGGCGACGGTTCCTTTTGTATAAACCGATGCAAAAATGGCGGCATCGGAATTATTGGTAACAGCAATAACATTGTTACCGTTTTGGGGAACAAACGAATAGGTTCCGAAAGGCAGGTTGGTGTTGAAGGCTTTCTCTTTGCCGTTAACGGTAGCAGTTGCACTGACAGAGGTGTTTTTATAGCCGTTCATTTCGGCATATTTCCCTAATACAAAAAGCGAAAAAGCCGTGGTTTGTGTACACATATATTGGTTACTACCAAGCACTTTACAAATTTGATTGATATATTGTTTCACGTAATCGCTATTGCCGTCTGTGAGCATTTTGGCGTAAGTCATCATTGCCAAATCACGGGTTTTTGATCCGTAGGAGGTGTACCAATCCGATTCCATTTTGCTAGAGGTAAGGTCGATCACCGGCAAAATTTCTTCCGCCGTTTTTTTCTTTCCTACCATGGCATACGCAGAAGCCAACAATGCTTTTGTCAGCGGATATTTCGTTTGCAACGATTTAAACCGATTCATAGCTCCTATTGCTGCCGTGTTGTTCAAACTCAAAACAAACAACCGATAGGCTTGAATGGTTTCGTCTGACGGATAATCGGAGTTGTATCGCCAAGCGTTGGCTTTTGTTGCCTGATATTTAATAATGTTTTTCAACATTTCGTCAGAAACAGCATAGCCTTTCATTTTTGCTTCTATCAAAAAATGAGCGGCATACAACTCTGTCCATGGCGTTACATAATTGCCTCCGATCCAATTGGTCATCGAATAATCGGAACGCAAATAAGATTTCATTTTTGAGATGGCAACTTCGATATTGTTTTTCATCTCGACTTTAGTGGTTTCATCCAAACCCACCAAATCATCAAGATACAATTGCGGAAAACCTTTCGACACCGTTTGTTCGAGACATCCGTGCGGATAGTCGATCAACATATCCAAACGGCGAAACAAATCGACCGGAATGGCAGCATTGATGGTCAAATCGCCATTCAAAGTTCCGGCAATACCTTGCACATTCATATTGATCGTTTTTGTGGTTTTTGGAGCAATCTCCTCTGTCACCATCTGATGTTTCGGCGAATAAGGAACACGTATCGGAATGACGATTTCCGTCTTTTTGGAAACAGAACCCGCGGTTGCCGTAATGCTGAGGCAGGCAGATCCTGTTGTTTCAGGAACAGCTACTTCCACATTCACCATGGCTTCGCCTTCGTTGTTGATTTTGGCAGAAATTGTCGGATTGTTCACAATATTCAAATTTTTCGCAGCAATCGAAAGGGTTACCTCTTTATTTTTCAGTTCAGGAGCCAAAATCTGCAACGGAATCGATAAACGATCTTTCGGAGAAACAACGCGCGGAGCCGTCGGTATCAGCATCATTGGATCTTTCACCGCAATATTTTTCTGTGCCGACCCGAAAGCACCTTTGCCATCGGTTGCCACCACCATTGCCCGCAACGACCCGAAATATTCCGGAATTTTTACTTGATGCGAAGCCGTTTTTCCTTTTTCCAATTTGAAAGACCCCAGCATAAATGCTACTGACGAAAAACGCTCTAACAGTAATGCGTCCTGATTGACAATGGATAAATCGCCACCCACGGCAAACACCGAATTCAATTCACCGGTGAAAACGTCAATCACATCGTTGTAATTGTCCCAAGTGCGAACATTCAACGCCTGTTTCGAGAAAAAATGACCATACGGATCAGGCGTTTTGTAGTTGGTTAATCCCAAAATGCCTTCATCCACTAAAGCCAACGTGTAATACATCGCTCGTCCTTCGTTTTCCGACACCTTAATTTCGATTTCTTTATTCGATTCGGTCGTTTTCGGCATTGAAATAGTCGGATGCAGCAACGTTGTTTCATCGACAACGGTTACGGCTGCCACGCCATACATTCGCAACGGTAAATCGTTTTTTTTGTTATAAGGTTGAATCAGAGAAACATATACATAAACATTCGGAACCATCTCTTTAGTAGCGGTGATGCTGACGATTTCATCTTCGGAAAGAGATTCCAACACAATGGTTTGCAATACGTTGGATGCCGACTCAACCGTAATCAACGCTTTAGCATCGCTATTGGCAGGAAACGAAAAAATCATTTTATCTCCTACTTTGTAAGTTGTTTTGTCGCTCTTCAACCCAATGATTGCCGGTGCATCGCCGACATTGTTGGAACGAAACGCATTGTTGGACACATCGAAATTGATCACTTTTGAAAAAACGTGTCCATATTCTTTATCTTCAATTACCATTAGATAAGCTCCCCATTCTTTGTCTGAAAAACGTAGTCGGAAAGCACCTTTTCCATTTTTGCAAGCAATAGAAAAGGTTTTGACCGGTTTTTTGTAAGTGCCGCGTGCATATTTTCCCAATTCGTTTTGATCGTTATTCCACCACCAATAATCGTCCAATTGATAAATATTTCCTTCTAATTCAACATCTGATGACGATAGCTTTCCGTTTTCATCAACAACAGCTACATCAAAATTCCATTCTTCGTCGGTGAAATAATAATTTCCATATTTTGATTTTGTTTCGGGTAAAGCCACTCCTACATAACGCTGATAGGGCGAAATCTTGGATGTTTGAGTAGCAATACTGAAATCGCCGTTTGTTTCAAATACTTTGGTGGTGAAAACGGCATTTAAAAAACCGGGGGCCGAAACAGATTGTAATGGCTGAAACGACACCATTTTTGATCCGTCACTCGACAACTTTGAACTGAACAAAGAGGTAGTAGAACCATAAAATTCAGAAGATTCATTATCAAAAGAATATTGTGGAAAATTTTTGAATTGTGTTTTGCCGTTTTTCAAACTCACATCAATGGTTGCCGACAAATTCGAAGCATTTAATCCGTTGAGCCATTGCGACTTCAGTTTCACTTCTTGATGTTTTGGCAAACTAATCAATTCAGGCAGTTGAAAATCTATTTTCAATCGGTTAGGTTTGACGGTTTCTACACGCAACATTTTTGAAAATTTTTGATTCCCCACTTTTACCGTTGCCGTCCAAAATCCGGTAGCATCAGCCACATCTGTGGAAACCTCAAAAGCCCAAATTTTTCCTTTCGGTGCATTGTTGACTGTTTTATATCGCACCCGTCCGTTGGCATCCAACAACTCCAACACAACGGGAAAATTATCCGGTTGTTGATTCGTCTTATCCGACAACATAAAATTGATATTAATCTTATCGCCCGGACGCCACACATTGCGATTGCTATAA
>JAQUSR010000060.1 GCA_028710155.1 Bacteroidales bacterium
TCGCCGCAAGTAAACAAATCGACTGCTGCATATTGATATTCAGGCCAAGTATGTATGGCTAAATGACTTTCTTGAATAACCACCACACCGGAAACGCCAAAAGGCGAAAAATGATGAAAAGTGGAATTAATCACTGTTGCATCGGCTTTGCGGGCTGCCGTAACCATGCTCTCTTCGATAAGAGCAACATCGTTTAAAGTTTCTGATTTACAACCAATAAACTCAACGAGAATGTGTCTTCCTAATGCTGCCATTGTGGGATTTTTTGATATAAAAAATTGTTTTAATAATTCTTCTTTAAAAGGAGTGCAAAAGTAGTTATTTTATAGTTGAATGAACAACTTTCTCAAAAACAAATTGTCCACAAAATGAACACTCCACATCAACGAAGGATCGAAAAAAAGGATCAAAAAAAAGGTGCATTTTTCAATGCACCTAATCATTGGTTTTTACCATTTAATCTTACAAAAATTCAATATTTTCTTTTTTGGTAAATTTTTCGCAATAGTGACATTGTAATACCAAGTTTTCTTTATCCATCACTTTGAAATGTTGCATTACTTTTTGATGATTCGTAATGCATTTTGGATTGAAACATTTTACAATACCTTCAAACTCATCCGGTAAATCGATTTTCTTTTTTTCGATCACCTCAAAATTCTTTATAATAATTAAGGTAGCATGTGGGGCTGCAATAGAAATTTTTCTAATTTCGTCTTTTTCAAAATAGGTATTACTCACTTTAATAATACCTTTTTTACCCAATTTTTTGCTTTCCAAATTCATTCCGAAAGTAATTTGATTGAGCATTTTGTCCAAACCCAGAATACGAATCACTTGAAACACTTTGTCGGAAGGAATATGATCAATGACAGTTCCGTTTTCAATAGCCGAAACTTTTAATTCTTTTTGAGTTATCTTATTCATTTTGTTTATTTTACAGTATTAGAATTATCATTTCATGATATGGAAAGAATCATTATTTATTTTCAGGTTCAACGCCTAACATATTGGATAACAGAGCTTGGCGAACATAAACGCCATTCAATGCTTGTTGAAAATAGTAGGCTTTCGGGTTGCAATCCACATCTTCGTTAATTTCGTTGACACGCGGCATCGGGTGCAACACGCGCAAGTTGGGTTTTGAATTATCGAGCATATTGTTATGCAAAATGTAAGCATTTTTTACACGTTCATACTCCATCGGTTCCGAAAAACGTTCCCGTTGAATACGAGTCATATACAAAATGTCCACTTTATCAGTAACATCTTCTAAATCTGTATATTGTTCATATTTCAGATGAGCATCTTTAATATGTTGTTTCACAGAGCTCGGAAGTTTCAAAATATCGGGAGATACTAAATGGAAAGTAGCATTAAATTTGCACATAGCTTCCACCAACGAGTGAACGGTTCTGCCGTATTTCAAATCGCCGACCAAAGCAATATTCAGATTATCAAGTGTGCCTTGTGTTTTGCGAATGGAATAAAGGTCGAGTAAACATTGTGTAGGATGTTGATTGGCTCCATCGCCGGCGTTGATGATAGGAACATCGGAAACTTCAGATGCCAAACGAGCACTGCCTTCGATAGGATGACGCATGACGATAATGTCGGAATAGAGGCTCACCGTCATAATGGTATCTTTGAGCGATTCGCCTTTTTGAACGCTGGAGTTGGAGGCATCGGAGAAGCCGATAATTCTGGCACCCAATTGATTGGCAGCACTTTCAAAGCTCAAACGGGTACGTGTAGAAGGTTCAAAAAACAACGTTGCCACGATGTAGTCTCTTAAAATACGTTGTTTCGGCTTTTGTTCAAATTTTTCGGCTAAATCTAAGATTTCGTAAATTTCTTCTTTACTTAAATCGTGTATAGAAATCAGACTTTTGTTTTTCATAGTATTCAGTTGAATCGTCTATTTATGTTTCACAAATTCAGTTTCAAGTATTTATTGATTAGATACTAAAAAAAAGGCGACTTGAAAAAGTCGCCTTTTTTAAAAATTATTTTTTGCAGCTTTTGCCGCCTTTTTTGACTAATTTGTGTTTTTTAACAAATTCTTCCAAAACGGTTTCCAAAGTAGGAGTTCCGATTTCTTGGAGTTCGTAACCGATTTTAACGACCGGTTGTTTAATTTTGCAGAAGCGCGGTAAATCGATCGGGGTTCCGATAACCACTGCATCGCATGGTGTGTTGGCAATCGTTTTTTCCAAATCTTTCATTTGTTTGTCGCCATAACCCATAGCCGGCAATAAAGTACCGATGTTCGGGTAGCGTTGGAATGTTTCTGTTAAAGTGCCAACGGTGTAAGGTCTTGGATCAATTAATTCAGCAGCACCGCATTTCATAGCAGCTACTGTACCGGCACCGATTTTCATTTCGCCGTGGGTCAATGTAGGACCGTCTTCAACAACCAATACTTTTTTACCTTTAATTAATTCAGGTTTGTCAATAGTCAAAACGGAAGCGGCATCAATGATCATAGCTTTCGGATTGATTTTTGCTAAGTTGGCTCTTACTGCATTGATGTTTTCTAACGATGCGGAGTCAATTTTGTTGATAACGATGACATCAGCCATACGAGCAACAACTTCACCAGGATAGTAACTTACTTCAGCACCCGGACGCAATGGGTCGGCAACGCCGATGAACAAATCGGGTACGTAGAACGGGAAGTCGTTATTACCACCGTCCCAAAGAACGATATCGCAACCATCAGGATCGTTTTCAGCAGCGCGAAGAATTGCTTCATAATCAACACCTGCATAAATCACATTACGTTTTGTAACAACGTGTGGTTCATATTCTTCCATCTCTTCGATGGTGCAGTTGTTTTTCTTTAAATCTTCAACACAAGCAAAACGTTGAACTTTTTGTTTGTTCAAATCCGGATCGTAAGGCATCGGGTGACGAACTGCTACGACTTTCAAACCCATAGCTACCAAATACTCGATAATTTTTCTGGAAGTTTGTGATTTTCCGCAACCTGTACGGGTAGCACCAACAGCGATAACCGGTTTGGTTGATTTAACCATGGTATCTTTTGGTCCCATTAACATGAAATTAGCACCTGCTGCATTAACTATGGCACTAATACCCATTACATAAGCGTAAGGTTTATCACTATATGCGAAAACGCATTCGTCAACTTTGAATTTTTTAATTAATTCCGGAAGTTCTGATTCTTTGTAGATGGGGATACCTTTCGGGTAAAGGTCTTCACCTGCTAATTCTTTCGGATAAGGTCTTCCATCGATTCCGGGAATTTGTTCTGCTGTGAAAGCAACCACATTATAATTCTTATTATGACGGAAATAAGTATTAAAATTGTGGAAATCTCTACCGGCTGCGCCGATAATAATTACATTTTTTGCCATAAACTAATGATTTTGTTATGTTTAATAATAAATATGTTCTTTCGTTAAACGTTTGCAAAGTTATAAATAATTTGGTGCAACCAACAATTTTTTTTGAAAGTTTTTTCGAAATTCCGAGTTTTTCGGAATAACAAAAAGAAGGGTTTATGAAAAAAGTAATTCTCATTACCAACATAAAGTGAAACAGACTACCTTTGCAAAAAATTAATTATAGAAATAAATTATTACAATTTTTTCAAAAAGAATCGATTATGGATTTATCAAAAATTTTAATGGTATCGGGAAAACCCGGTCTTTTCCGTTTAATCTCACAAAATCAACACGGTGTTGTTGCCGAGTCTTTATTAACAGGAAAAACGGCTACAATTTTTTCTCGCGAACCTGTAAGCATTTTGAACGATATTTGTATGTACACCAACGATGGTGAGATCAAACTTAAAGAGGTTTTACGCACTATATATACTAAATATGAAGCTCAACCAATTACGCTGACATCAACCTCCGGCAATATTTTACGAAAATTCATGCTGGAAATAGTTCCCGATTTCGATCAAGAAAAAGTATATAACTCTGATATACAGAAATTGATAAAATGGTATAACCTTTTGTTGGAAAAACAATTAGTGGATGCCGAACCCGATCCGGAAGAAGAAAAAACCGAGACCGAAGAAAAAGTGGATGCAGACACAGCCTCCGCACAATAATTTCAGCCGACCATATTATTTTAACATCATTTTGTTGCCATTTTTCCACAGTCGCCCATGAAAAAATACGTTCAAGATTTCACCGTCATTGCTAACGAAAAAGTGAATAGTGATTATTTCATGCTTACGCTCCAACAAGAAGCGCCTTTGCCTGAAATTCGTGCCGGACAATTTGTGGAAGTGCGTATCGATCAAGCACCGGATACTTTTCTTCGCCGTCCAATTTCCATTCACGATGTAGATTTTGTTCAACATCAACTTCGTTTGTTGGTAAAAATTAATGGAACCGGCACAAAACATTTGAGCCGAATTTCCAACGGAACACCGCTTAATTTGGTGTATCCTTTAGGCAACGGATTTACACTCACCACCGGTCGTGCTTTGCTCATCGGCGGCGGTTGCGGATTAGCACCCTTATATTATTTGGCAAAACAGTTGAAACAAAACGGAGCTTCTATCACAACAATCATCGGGACACGTTGTCAATCAATGCTTTTTGGCTTAGACCAATTTCAATCTTTGGGCGATGTTTTGGTAACAACTGAAGATGGAAGCTGTGGCGAACAAGGTTTTGTTACTCAACATTCTATTTTTCAACAAATTGAAACTTTCAACTTTCTCTATTCGTGCGGTCCCGAACCGATGATGAAAGCGATTGCTAAAGTTGCCCGACAACATCAAATTCCTTGCGAAGTTTCGCTCGAAAATATGATGGCTTGCGGAATCGGAGCGTGTCTTTGTTGCGTTACGGAAACCAATTCCGGACATCAATGTGTATGCACACAAGGTCCCGTTTTTAATATCAACGATTTAAAAAATTATTAACGTTTTGCCAAATGATCACCGATTTAAACGTTTCCATCCAACAATTATCGTTCAAAAATCCGGTACTAACCGCCTCCGGTACATTTGGATACGGTATTGAATTTGAATATTTTATCGATATAAATCGATTAGGGGGAATCATTGTGAAAGGTACCACGGGACAGCATCGCGAAGGCAATCGTTATCCGCGGATGGCAGAAACACCTTCGGGAATGCTTAACGCTGTAGGACTGCAAAATAAAGGTGTTGACGTATTCATCAACGATATTTATCCAAAAATTCAACATTACGATACGAATATCATCGTGAATGTTTCAGGATCGTCCATAGAAGAATACGTAGCTGTAGCCGAAAAGATCGATACACTGAATCAAATTCCCGCCATCGAACTCAACATTTCGTGCCCCAACGTAAAACAAGGCGGTATGGCTTTCGGTACACAATGTGCCGCTGCCGAAAAAGTGGTTCGCGCTGTTCGAGATGTGTATCATAAGACATTGATTGTCAAACTAACTCCTAATGTAACCAATATCGCTGAAATAGCACAAGCTGTGGAAAATGGCGGTGCTGATGCTGTTTCGCTCATTAATACAATGTTGGGCATGTCCATCGATGCCGAAACACGCCGACCGAGACTTTCAACCATCACCGGAGGATTGAGCGGACCAGCCGTCAAACCGGTTGCCTTACGAATGGTTTGGCAGGTTTATCATGCCGTAAAAATTCCCATTATCGGATTGGGAGGCATCACCTCTGCCACCGACGCCATAGAATTTATGTTAGCGGGAGCTACCGCTATAGAAATTGGAACCGCCAATTTTTTAGACCCGCAAATCACCTTAAAAGTGATCGAAGGTATGGAAAATTATTGTCAACGACACCATGTCGAACATATCAAAGATTTAACGGGTGCCTTGCTTATAGAAACTAATCATTGACCTTTTTCATCAAACATCTTTCATCATGGAACAAACAAAAAAACCATTAGTAGTCATTATCGGTGCCGGAGCTTTCGGAACCGCATTAGGCAATGCTTTGGCTTTAAACAAAGATATTACCGTCAAATTATTAACTATCGAAAACGAAGTTTGCGAATCAATTAATAATCAACGTATTAATCTCGTATATTTTCCTAATGCCATTCTTCGTAAACAGCTGAAAGCTACCATGGATCCACACGTTTTGAAACGTGCATGGGCTATTGTGTTAGCCGTTCCATCGGGCATCTGCCTCTCCTATCTCGAAAAACTCAGACGATATATCAATCCGAAAACCGTTATCATCAACTCCGCTAAAGGATTAGGCGAGGGAAACGTCATCATCTCCGAATATATCGAAACGCACTTTCTCAATCCCGTTGCAGCTCTTAAAGGTCCCTCCTTTGCAGTAGAATTGTTGAAAGATATGCCTACCGCCTTTACATTAGCTTCACATCATACCAACCTTTTTGCCAAAGCCCCCCTTTTTATTGAAGGAACACAAATACGATTAGATTTTTCGGAAGATTTGCGAGGCGTTGAATTAGTGAGTATTATGAAAAATATGTATGCCATCATCATGGGAGTGATTGATGCCCACTACAACTCTGCCAACGTGCGTTTTATGGTGCTGACAAAAGTCTTCAACGAATTATATAAAGCATTGAAACTCTTTGGCGGACAACCGGAAACCATTTTTCACTATTGCGGCTATGGCGACTTTGGTTTGACATCACTCAACGACTTAAGCCGTAATAGAACCATGGGTCTGCTCATCGGAAAAGGCTTTATTAAAGATATGGTTTCCGACAACATTGTTTTGGAAGGAAAACGCACTTTGAATATTTTCTACAAAATGATTGCCGATGAACAATTGGTCAAAAATGCCGGTGCAGAATTTCCTATTTTGTTGGAATTATACAAACTATTTAGCAAAGAATACGACCAACGAAAATTTGTTTTGCGCATCTTAAATGCTGAAAATAAATTATTTTCGGAAAAAGAGAGGCCTACTTCAAAAGAATAGCGATGCTTGAAGCACAAAAATGACATTGCAACACATTGTCCACATTTAAAATTGAATTAAAACATGCACGTTAACGGAAAATCTTATACTGCCGTATGGATGGAAGGCTCATCGGTGATGATGATTGAACAAAACCTTCTACCGTTTCAATTTCAAATTTACGAAGCCAGAACCCATCAAGATGTTTGCCACGCTATTAAAACCATGATTACCAGAGGTGCAGGTTGTATCGGTGTTGCAGCCGGTTTTGGTATGGCACAAGCCTTTATGGAAGCCCCCAAAAACAATTTTTCGTCATATATCGAAAAAGCCAAAGCCGACATTGAGGCCACTCGCCCTACGGCACGAGATCTATTTGCCGCCACTCATCGCGTTTTTGAAGCCGGAAAAATTTCCGTTCAACAAGCCCTCAACGAATCGAATGCCATTTTATCAGAATATGTAGAAGCCGGAAGAAAAATCGGAGAATTTGGTGCCAAACTGATTCAAAGCGGCTATCGCATCGAAACACATTGCAATGCCGGTTGGTTAGGCTTAGTGGAATGGGGAAGCGCCCTTTCACCAATTTATACAGCTCAAAATCAAGGAAAAGAGGTTTTTGTTTGGGTGGATGAAACACGACCCCGATCGCAAGGTGCCAGATTGACCGCTTGGGAGCTTCACAACGAAAAAGTGCCGCATAAAATCGTTCCCGATAATGCCGGAGCCTATCTGATGTCGCATGGAATGGTGGATATGATGATTGTCGGGGCCGACCGTATTGCCGCTAACGGCGATGCTGCCAACAAAATCGGTACTTTGGAAAAAGCAATCGTTGCCCAAAAATATCATATTCCTTTTTATGTGGCGGCACCACGCTCCACTTTCGACCACAACTGCGCCACCGGAAACGACATTCCTATCGAAGAACGCACCGAAAACGAAGTATTGTTTCAAACCGGAATCGATAAACACCAACAAATGCACGAAATTTTGGTGTGCTCGCCTGAATCAACAGCGTTTAATCCGGCTTTCGATGTAACACCACACGAATTGATTACGGGAATCATTACAGAAGACGGAATCTTATCCTATAGATAAACCATCGGGCGATAACCCATAAAAAAAGCGGAATGATTTCCGCTTTTTTTATTGATAATTTCGTTGATATACAAAATCAGACAAACTCCTCCCCTGTTTTTACACGAATATCATTCACGATATCGCGAATGCGATTTTCATCTTGTTGTTTGCAAATTAACAAAACACCGCCGCGTTCAATGACAATATAGCCGTCTAATCCTTGCACAGCCACCATTTTACAAATCGGTACATCAATCATGCAATTGGTGGTATCGTAGGCTAACATATTTTTGCGAATAATCACATTGTTTTGCTCGTTTTTATCTCTAAAAGCATACAACGAACCCCATGTTCCTAAATCCGACCAACCAAAATCCGATTTTAAAACATACACATTTTCTGCCTTTTCCATAACGGCATAATCAATAGATACAGAACGACATAATGCGTAAATTTTGTCAATGAACTTTTTCTCTTTATTGGTATAATAGAGGGCATTGCCTTCTTCAAAAAGTGCGTCAATTTCGGGAACAAATTGATGTAAAGCCTCTAAAATAGTGGGAATTGACCAGACAAAAATTCCGGCATTCCACAAATAATCACCACTTTTTATAAACTCTTCTGCAATTTCCAAAGTAGGTTTTTCGGTAAAATTTCCTACTTTATGAATACGTTCATCATTAGGATAAGGCGTTCCGTTTTGATATTTGATATAACCGTAACCTGTATCAGGACGCGATGGAGTGATGCCTAAAGTAATCATCCACGGATGATGTGCAGCTGCATGAATAGCACTTTTGGCCACTTCGATAAAAGTAGTTTCATCCAAAATAACATGATCGGAAGGAGCTACCAATACAGTGGCTTTGGGATTTTTTACGGCAATTTTATGACAAGCGTAAGCAATGCAGGGCGTTGTATTACGTCTTGCCGGTTCAAATAAAATATTTTCTAAAGGAATTTCAGGCAGTTGATTGATAACAAGTTCTTTATAGTTAACACTTGTAACAACAAGAATATTTTCTGCCGGACAAATTTTGCGTAAGCGTTTAAAGGTTCTTTGAATCAGTGTTTCACCTACCCCCAGAATATCAATAAATTGTTTTGGTCGATTAGTTCTACTGACGGGCCAAAAACGTTCTCCGACACCGCCAGCCATAATAACACAATATTGATTTTTACTCATATTATCTCTTACTTTTAAACGACTGCAAAGGTAGAATTATTTCATTCAAAAAACACGATTGGTGCCAAAGTATTATATAAATTTTGAGTTATGACGAACTGTTCCGACTAAAAAAGCACGAATTTTTCAAGTTTTTTTCGATGATCACATCACCCGATTTTGGGAAAGAAGTGGGTATAACGTTGTCTTGCAACCACTTTTCTAAACAGGCGTTGAGCGTTGCACTTCTGCTAACCCATGAATTTTGAACGACCTTTTATCGGAAAGACGCATGCAAATAGAATAAGAGCGCAATTTTTTGATTTTTTGATACATTTTTCCATGAAAAACAAAAAAATCATTGAGATCCAATTCATCTAAAATCAATGCATCGGGTTGATTATCATACTTTCTCAACACTTGCACCAAACCAAAATCCGACATCGAAGAGGCTTTGGGATGAGGAAAATGGTTCAACAACGCACAATGTACATCGTCCGGCAACAAATGCTGCTCTAAAATCGGAGAAAATAATTCGGAAAAGGTCTGCTGCCACGCTTTGCCATGGGCATTGACTAAGGTGCCTTGTTGTTCAAAAACATACAAATGGGCTACTTCGTGCAACAAAGTGAGTAAAAAACTATAGGGATTTAGACCGCCGTTAATTGTGATTTTGTGATATTTACGAAGTCGACACATGGGACGAAAATCGCCTAATTTGGTCACACGATCATTCACTACTACCAATTGAAGATTTTTGTCTTCCAAATAGCCGTCAACAATATCGAGCGTGTTTAGCGGAATAAAACGACTTAACCCTTCGCGAAAAGAGCTCATAATTGCGTAAAAATATTTTTATCGTCCAAATCCTCTTTTGGAGGCAGCGACCACTCGTCCTTTGAAACGGATTCTAAATCCATCCAATCAGCAATGTGAACAGCTACCGGCTCAATATAGGGTAAAGTATAAGATTGTTTTATCTTTTCATCTGTAAAAAAATCGTTTTTCGGAAAAAAATAATTGACACCATACACCAAAAAACTAACCACTACTACTATTTTAATAAGCGAAAAAAGGGCGCCCAACACTTTATCCATGACACCAAAAATGGTTACTTCAATCAATTTTGACAATAATTTTCCTATTAAAACCACGCCGGCAATCACAATTACAGCAGTCAAAATCATAGAAAGATACTTCAAAATATTCACATCCCAATCCAATTTTTTTTGCATCAATGAAAAGGTAAACTGCCAAAAACGCGAGGCTACAAAGATTCCGACAAACACAGCTATTAATGAAATAACCTGATATACAATACCTTTTTTCCATCCGCTCCAAATAGCCAACAGCATAAAAATCCCTAAAATTGCATCAAAAATAATCATCGTTTTTTGTTTTTGCGAAGGTATAAAAAAAAGTTTTTTCTATCAAAAAAAAATTTTTTTATTGCTGCTGATAAAATAAAAAATAATTATACCTTTGCACCCGCTTTTCTGACGAAAAGTAGAGTTAGTTAATTTAGTTAGTTAAAAGAACGGTTCGGTAGTTCAGTTTGGTTAGAATACCTGCCTGTCACGCAGGGGGTCGCGGGTTCGAGCCCCGTCCGGACCGCAAAAGTCAGAAAAGCAAACGTTCTTTATTATGGTTCGGTAGTTCAGTTTGGTTAGAATACCTGCCTGTCACGCAGGGGGTCGCGGGTTCGAGCCCCGTCCGGACCGCAAAAGTCGAAAATTCGTTTTCGACTTTTTTTTTGCCTATTGATTTACAACTTAATCGAGAACTTTTTTAAACGATCATCTAGCATATTCTGCGGAATGATTTGTTTCACCGTATCTGCTACCGCATTGATCATTCGCTCTTTCACAAAATCTTTTCGAATCACAATAGAAATTTCGCGAACAGCCGGCGGATTGTCTATCATCCGAATATTTTGCAACTGATTCTCCGTTAAAAAAGCCAAATGCAACTCCGGAATAATCGTAAAACCTCCATTTTTATCGACAATTTTTATTAACGTATCGATGCTCCCTGCTTCGTAGATCGATTTTTTGGATGTCATTTTTTTACAAAAATTAAACACTTGATTACGAATACAATGTCCCTCTTGCAAAACCCATAAATCGTCTAAAGGCATTTTTGCTGCCATCATTACTTGATCTTTATTGGGATAATCGGGTGAAAAATAGGCAACAAACTTTTCATAATATAAAGGTATCTCCAATAATTCCTGATTTTTTAACGGTGTGGACAATATTGCCATATCCAACGAAGCCTGAAACAATTGCTCTATAATAAACGACGTTCGCATCTCAACTATCGAAAGCGCCACTTCGGCATATTGTTTTTTGAAATTTTTGATAAAATCAGGAATTAAATAAGGTGCCACTGTCGGAATCACTGCCATTTTCAAACTTCCGGATAAAGATTTCACTTCCGAAGTTACAATTTCATTCAATCGACCTAATTCATTCAGTGTTATTTGAGCTTGTAACACAATTTTTTGTCCGATTGCCGTGGTAGCTATCGGATGTTTTGTCCGATCAAAAATCTGAACATTTAACTCCTCTTCCAATTTTTGCACCATCGTGCTTAAAGTAGGCTGTGTTACCCGACATGCTTCTGCCGCTTTTACAAAATGTTTGTAGTGATTCACCGCTACAATGTATTCCAATTGTTGTAATGTCATATCTGTTTTTATTTAATTTGATCGAATTTTGCAAACAATAATATTTTTATATCATTGATATTCATTTTTTTATAAACAAATAATCCAATAATATATTATTGATTTTATCAATGCAAATATACAACAAATCTGTTTGGTTTATAACTCTGACTCCATTACCTTTGTACCGTAAAAAATTACAATGTTTTATTACAACGATCAATCTTCAAACTATTAAAAAATAAGAAAATGAACACTATCCATCTTACTAAAGCCGACTTTTTGAAAAAAGTGGCTGATTACGAAAACAGTATCGACGAATGGAAATATTTGGGCGACAAACCCGCTATCGTTGACTTTTATGCTACTTGGTGTGGACCCTGCAACAGCATCGCCCCTATTTTAGAAGAATTGGCGACTGAATACAAAGATCAAATTTATGTGTATAAAATTGATACCGATCAAGAGCCGGAATTATCAGCTGCTTTTGGCATTCGTTCCATTCCGACTCTTTTATTCATTCCATTAAAAGGCAATCCTCAAATTTCTAAAGGAGCTTTGCCGAAATCATCGTTAAAAGATGCTATCGATCGTGTTCTTTTATCCGTATAAGACACTGATATTCTATTATTACTACATTTTACAACATTTCTTACTTTGGTGAGAAATGTTTTTTTTTCAAAAACGCAAAATAATTTCGATTTCAAAAAACCATTCAATTCCATAAAAAAGTTTAAAATAATTTCTTACGAAAAAAAAAAGATAGTTTCAAAAAAAAGATACCTTTGCAACGTTGTAAAAAAACAATAGACTATCATTTATTTTATTGTAACTCAATTTTAAATAGATATAAAAATGGAAAAAAAATTTGATCCGGCATCAGCCATCCAAGATTTGAAACAATTTGGCGAATTTGGAGATGTAAATCCAAGTATCACCGACAGTGCCACTTACACATTCATGCAAGCAAAAACCATGACCGACACCTTTCACGGTGAAACCGAAGGATGTTTCCTCTACTCGCGTCATTGGAATCCGAGTAACAAATATTTAGCCGATGCTTTGGCAGCCATGGAAGGCACCGAAGAGGGCTGGGTTACCGGTTCGGGAATGGCAGCCATTACTTGCGCCATTT
>JAQUSR010000201.1 GCA_028710155.1 Bacteroidales bacterium
CCATCGCGCCTTTGCGAACATGAAGAGCAATTTTTTTCATTAAATCGGTGCCTTCATCTTCTTTCATCATCTGTTTAAAGAAGATCCATGCGAAGGCTAAAGCGAGAATTGACGCACCCAATACTACGTAGATAATCCAATCCATAAATATAAAATTTTAATTAATAATTAGTTACGAAGTTTTTTTAGGATCCATTTGAGGGGAACAAAGATAAATTTTTTATGATTAAAATCATTAAAAAAGTCTTTTTTTTGATACATATTTATTAAAAGAGTGTTTTCGAGTAAAACAGTTTTTTATTTACCAATGAATCCTATATCTAATACTGATAGATCTTCTTTCCATAAAGTACACAATATCAAGCGTATTTTTTATTCATATTATTGTTTTTTGAATTCAAAGGAACGACATGGGCTTAAAAAAAACGTGATTTTTCAAAGAATCACGTTTTTAGTATTAATAGAGAGATCTAAATGATTGCTCGTTATAAAGCGGCTTCAAATTCTCTTAAAAAACGAACATCGTTTTCAAAATAGAGGCGGATGTCGTTGGTTTGATATTTCAACATGGCGATACGCTCAATGCCCATTCCAAAGGCAAATCCGGAATATTCGTCGGGATCGATGCCGCAGTTGGAAAGCACGTTGGGATCGACCATTCCGCAGCCTAAAATCTCGACCCATCCACTACCTTTACAGATGTTGCAACCCACGCCGCCGCAAATGTTGCATGAAATATCCATTTCGGCACTTGGTTCGGTAAACGGGAAGTAGGAGGGACGCAACCGAATTTTGGTCTCGCTTCCAAACATCTCTTTAGTGAAATAAAGCAGTGATTGTTTCAAATCGGCAAAACTGACTTTTTTGTCAATGTATAAACCTTCTACTTGGTGAAATTGACAATGCGCACGTGCCGAAATGACTTCGTTGCGATACACACGACCCGGAAAAATCATACGGATGGGCGGTTTGGTGTGTTCCATCATTCTAATTTGAACAGAAGAGGTGTGCGTGCGTAATAAAATATCGGGAGCCGTTTCGATAAAAAACGTGTCTTGCATGTCGCGTGCAGGATGATCAGGTGCGAAATTCAAAGCAGAGAAAAGATGCCAATCGTCTTCAATTTCAGGACCTTCGGCAACAGTGTAACCGATACGGCTGAAAATGTCGCAAATCTGACTGCGAACAATGGAAAGCGGATGCCGTGATCCCAATTCGTCGAAACGGACGGGAATGGTCAAATCGTTGGTTTTGTCCGAAGGCAACTCTTCACTTTCTAACGATTGTTTTAGGGATTCTAAACGTTCTTGTAGTTTATCTTTCAGTTGATTCAACAAAACGCCGACTTCGCGTTTTTGTTCAGCCGGAACGTTTTTGAAATCTTGAAACATCTCTTGTAAAATACCTTTTCTGCCCATAAATTTGATGCGCAATTCTTCCAATTGCTCCATCTTTTCGGCATGAATTTCAGCGGCTTCTTGTAATAATTTTTCTATTTTTTCTTTCATGGTGTCTAACGGAATTTGCTCCGTTTCTTCTCCTTCTTTGTTATTTAATACGAATTTTCATCCGAACAGCTTCAACGGGTTTATCGCCGGCGCCGGTTTTTACGGCTGCAATTTTATCGACAACATCCAATCCTTTGGTAACTTCGCCAAAAACGGTGTATTCGTTATCCAAATGTGGTGTTCCGCCAACGGTTTGATAGCTCACTTTTTGTTCGGGTGAATAGTGAAAAACTTTTTCTGTTTTCATCATTTCTTGAGCTTCAGGCTCAAATTCTTTGATGATAGATTGAATGCCTTCGATGTTGCCTGAATTCTGATATTCGATGATCGATTTTTTCTTGGCCGCATTTTCGGGACGATCTAAAATATTAGTAATCACTTTATTATACGTTCCTTGCATTTGACGTTGTTCCATCATATTGAGCTCTTGTTCGGTAAATGTTTTGCCTTGAACAATGTAAAACTGACTTCCTGAAGACTGTTTTTTTGGATTGACGTTGTCGCCCATACGTGCGGCTGCCAACGCTCCTTTTTTATGGAAATGGTTCGGCAAAATTTCGGCATCAACTCTGTATCCAGGGTCGGGGCGACCGTCTTTGTTACCACCGCCTTGAATCATAAAAGCGTTGATGACACGGTGAAATTCCGAATCGTCGTACCAGCCGTCATTGGCTAATTTTACAAAATTATCGCGATGCAACGGCGTATCATCGTACAAAAATCCTTCGATGTTGCCAAAATTGGTTTCAATCACAAATTCAACCGGCTTTTGAGCTGTGGCGATATAAGCAATCATCACCAAAACCGCTAAAAAAAATCGTTTCATATTCGTATAAATTTGATTTATAGTGGTTAAAAAATGTTTTATAATTGATTAATCCACTAATTTAATGGTCATTTTCACATCTTTCAAAGGGCGGTCTGAACGGTCTTTTTCAACGGCAGCGATTTTGTCGATAACCTCCAAACCTTGAACGATTTCTCCAAAAACGGTGTATTGTCCGTCTAAAAACGGAGTTCCACCCAGCGATTGATAGATATTCATTTGCTCTTGTGAGTAATTAATTCCGGTATATTGTGCCATTTGATTCATTTCGGCGATGCTCATTTTTTTGCCTTGAACGATATAAAATTGGCTTCCCGATGATTTGCGTTGCGGGTTCATTTGGTCGCCCAAACGAGCGGCGGCTAAAGCACCTTTTTTATGAATCAGATTTTTATTAAATTCTGCTTGAATGGTATAACCGGGACCACCTTGTCCCAATTGTTTGCCGGCAGGAGCATTTTTTGAATCGGGATCGCCT
>JAQUSR010000202.1 GCA_028710155.1 Bacteroidales bacterium
ACTTCATCCAAATTTAGTGAATAAACGTCAGTTCCAGGTGCAATTCCAGCAACCGCAGCAAGTGCAACCAGATTTTTTTTCCCAGAATCCGAAGAAATGGAAATCGTTTTAACCATAGCAACCGGTCCATGACCCAAAGAAGTCATAATAATACGAGTTGCAAAATACACTGCCATAACAATAGCAACAACAAAACACAGCCAAAACCAAAAGGTCTTTTTCATAAGTTAAATTATAGCACAAAATAGAATAATAAGAAAGTGCGACCAAAAAATTAACTGGCGCGTAGCAAATATCCACGTTTAAACATACATTTTCTATATGAACCAACCGATTTAGAACTGGAATTTGGTGGAATTGACATCAAAGAACGCTGACCTACGTCACTGTACTCATTTGATTGGAAAGTTACCCATAATCCATCCCAATCTGGCATTTGACCACTTTGATTTGGTGAAATTAATTTTGCAATTCTGCTGCGTGGTTGGTGTGATGATTTGGTTATACCCAGGCAACTTTTGTGATCACGCACAAATTGTTCGGTTGTGACCGCTTCGTTTTCCCAATTCAAAACAGTTGCGTCGTCGATGTTTCCAGTATTTGGGGACGCACAAGACGCCAAAATAAGAAATAAAGCCAAGTATTTGATTTTCATGAATTACATTATAATTTAATTGCCAAAGCGGGGCAATAGTTTTTATAATGCATAAAACAGAGGGGAACGAATATATGGCAAACAATGTTGATAATTTTATAGCGCTGGCTAATTTTTACAACCAGATGACTTCTATCATGTCGGCTATTTGTGTCCAAAAGGGTGGGATTGCAATGGAAAACTATGTTGGACGTTTCTTTGCCGCTGATGTTTTGGAATTTATAACCCAGTATGGTAAAAGACTGGAAAAAGAATCTGTGGCAAATCCACAAATCTCGGATTTAATTGCTAAATTCAATGAACAATATGAAAAGGTAAAAAATTTGGTAACCCCAACACAAAAACCGATTTATGAAATGACGTTGGAAGAATTTGAAAAAGTGATGAACATCTAATGACCCAAAAGGTTCGAAATGAAAAAAAATAATATTAAAATCGCAGGTATGTTTTGTTTGGCTTTGTTCGGTGCAACCGGATGTGTTCAAAAACAAACCCAGGAAAGTCAGTATGATACAGTAAATGTTGTTGATCAAATGGTTATAGATGAAAATTCGGTACCTATTTTCCCAAAAAAGGCTGCATTGACCACGGATACTGCACGCCGCTTTTCAATTGAATTACCAAAACGCTGTAAAGTTGATTGGAATAATCAAAATGTATTATCGGTCGTACCAGAAGAAAAAATCGAAATAGTGCGTTTGGACAAAGGCGATGATTTGCCAAAATTTAATGTTTCCGATTTTGAATTCAAAGAATTAACAATAAAACAAGCGTTGGATAAATTGCTGGATGGTACTGATATAGCAGTTATAGATGATGAAAATCTTAATGAAAAAATAACTGGTTCAATTCAATCTGGATCACTGACAGATTCTTTGGAATTGATTTCAAAAATGGGTAAGGCATATTATCTATATGATGATGAGGCACATGAAATACATCTTTCCAGCCATGCAAAATGGTTAATGAAAATGCCAAAAGATGAAAGTATAATAATGGCACTATTGGATGCTATGCATGGTGCAGATATGCGAAACTTGTTGGTAAATTGGCAAGATAAAACAGTTGTATTCGAAGGTAATTATCAAACCGAGCGCGAGGTTTCAAAAATAGTATCAGATGTCGGTTCAAAAAAATATATGATTGCTTGGGATATTGATGTATATCGCGTTTACCCACGTACAGATAATCCAATTGTTTGGATGAATATGTTACCAGCATTCGGTGATAAAAATGTAAAAATGTCAATACCTGGTGTTGTGGGTCGTAGCTTGGTTGTAAGTCCTGAAATAAATACTAAGACTCTACAGGAGTTTTTGTCACAACAATCAAACGTTGTTTTAATATCCCAGGGAACATTTGTTTTACCAAACGATTGGCAATCAAGATTTGATATTGGTCAATGCGGCAAAGAAGATAGATTAGAAACAGATTTGACAATTGGTGCAACAGCAAAGTATGGTGATTATGCAGGTACTAAAAAAATTGATGCAAAAATTGTTTTGCGCACCAGTGTTGGTGAACTGTCTTCGTTCAAGATACCATCAAATCTTGGTGATAATTATGTGATTATCGGTATTCCAACACATTCATTTGTTACAACACCTGAAACACTGATATCACCATTTGCTGAATTGGTTATATTTATGTCGCCACGTGTAATTTCAATTGTTGATGCGAATAATAATTCGCCTGCTGCACCATTGTCTGGTGACGCACTGCGTGATTATTTGAACGATTAAAGGATTTATAAAAAATGTTATTTTCAAAATTAGAAAGAAAAGTTGCATTTCGTTATATGCGATCCCGTGGCAAAGGATTTGGCAGTGTAATATCATGGGTTTCGCTTTTGGGCATTATGTTGGGGGTTGCAACATTAATTGTCGTTATGTCTGTTATGTCAGGTTTTCATGATACGTTGCTTTCAAGAATAATTGGTATGAATGGACACGTTGTCGTTTATCATGGTGATGGTGCAATAAAAGATTATGATTTCTTAGTTGATAAAATGCGTCAAAATAAAGTTGTTGAATCTGCTGTATCAAGTATTGTTCCAATTGCCGAAGGTCAGGTTATGGTATCAGCAAATGGATATAATTCTGGTGCCATGATTCGCGGTATACGCATGTCTGATTTAAAATCGAAAACAAAAAC
>JAQUSR010000061.1 GCA_028710155.1 Bacteroidales bacterium
GATAGCATAGTCAATATGACTTTGACGGTAAATCAAAATTACGAAGTTAACGAATCTCAAACCATCTGCAACGACGCATTGCCGTTCGAATGGAACGGTATCACCTTCACTGAAGCGGGTACGCAATTTGCAACATTGCCATCTCTCATCGGTTGTGATAGCGTTGTCCATATGACTTTGACGATAAATCAAAATTACGAAGTTAACGAATCTCAAGCTATTTGCAACGACGCATTGCCGTTCGAATGGAACGGTATCATCTTCACCGAAGCGGGTATGCAAACAGCAATATTACCTTCACTCATCGGTTGTGACAGCGTTGTCAATATGACTTTGACAGTAAATCAAAATTACGAAGTTAACGAATCTCAAGCTATTTGCAACGACGCATTGCCGTACGAATGGAACGGCATTACCTTTACAGAAGCCGGAACGCAAAATGTAACTTTACTGTCAATCAACGGTTGTGACAGCATTGTGGAGCTAAATTTAACGGTGTTGCCCGATTATGATACGATGTTGGTTGCTACCATTTGCGACGACGAAACCTACCAAGAAAATGGTTTTAACGTTTCAACATCAGGAGTTTACGAACAAATTTTTACTGCCGAAAATGGCTGTGACAGCATTATCACCCTAAACTTAACGGTATCACCTTCTCCGATCAATCAAACGATTGTGGGAAGCGGAAAATATTGCGAAGGTGAAACCGGCAAAGAAATTCGTATCGAAGGGTCGGAGATAGGGAAAATTTATCAATTATTTCAAGGTACTGAATTGCTTTTTGAATGGGAAGGAAACGGTGCATCGCACTCTTTTGGTATTTTTGAAAACGGCAATTATCATATTTGGGTCATTGATTCCGATGGTTGTTCTCGACAAATGGGAGAGGATATTATTATTCGCCCGACACCTATGCCTCCTCCTCGACAAATTCAGTGGTAATAACAATCGCTTCATTTTTTTTGTGTTTTTCGAGAAATTGTGAATACCTTTGCACTGCGTTATCAATGGGCTGAGTTTACAAAGAAAAGAAACATAAATATAACAAAATGAACGATTTTCAAAAACAAATTTGTCAAGGCATACCCGATGTGTTGCCACAACCGCAAGAGCGTGATGCGAATGTCAGCCACGCACCGAAGCGTAAAGATATTTTAACTCCGCAAGAAAAACAATTGGCTTTACGCAACGCGTTACGCTATTTTCCGCAAAAACATCATACAATTTTAGCCAAAGAATTTGCTCACGAGTTGGAAGAATATGGGCGAATTTATATGTATCGTTTTCGTCCGACCTATCCGATGTTTGCTCGTCCGATTGATGAATATCCGGCAAAATGTCGTCAGGCACAAGCCATTATGGTGATGATTCAAAACAATTTGGATCCGGCTGTGGCACAACATCCGCACGAGTTGATTACCTATGGCGGCAATGGTGCCGTTTTTCAAAATTGGGCACAATATCTTTTAACGATGCAATATCTGTCGGAGATGACAGACGAACAAACATTGGTGATGTATTCGGGACATCCGATGGGACTTTATCCTTCTCATAAAGATGCACCGCGTGTGGTAGTTACCAACGGAATGGTGATTCCCAATTACTCGAAAAAAGACGATTGGGAACGTTTCAATGCGTTAGGCGTGTCGCAATACGGACAAATGACTGCAGGATCGTATATGTATATCGGACCGCAAGGAATTGTTCACGGCACTACCATCACCGTTATGAACGGCTGTCGTTTGACTGAAAAACACGGCAATCATCACAAAACCAAATTGTTTGTAACTGCAGGTTTAGGCGGTATGTCGGGAGCACAACCCAAAGCCGGAAATATTGCAGGCGTGATTTCTGTAACGGCCGAAATCAATCCGGCAGCTGCCGAAAAACGATTCAAACAAGGCTGGGTCGATGAGTTAATTTATGATTTGAACGAATTGTGTATCAAGGTTGAACAAGCTAAAAAAGAGAATCGTGTGGTTTCGTTTGCTTATGTAGGCAATGCGGTGGATATGTGGGAATGTTTTGCCAAAAATAATATTTATGTCGATTTAGGTTCAGACCAAACCTCGTTGCATAATCCGTGGGCGGGTGGTTATTATCCTGCCGGTCAGTCGTTTGAAGAATCCAATCGGATGATGGCTGAAGAACCCGAAAAGTTCAAACAAGCAGTACAGGATTCGTTGCGCCGACAGGTGGCAGCGATCAATCAACATACCGCACGCGGCACCTATTTCTTCGATTACGGCAATGCGTTTTTGTTGGAATCGGGACGTGCCGGAGCCGACATTTTCAAAGAAGACGGAACATTCAAATATCCTTCCTACGTTCAAGATATCATGGGACCTATGTGTTTCGATTATGGTTTCGGACCTTTCCGTTGGGTTTGTACCAGCGGAAAACCCGAAGAT
This sequence comes from Bacteroidales bacterium, assembly GCA_028710155.1. GTDB lineage: Bacteria > Bacteroidota > Bacteroidia > Bacteroidales > WRLA01 > WRLA01. The sequence goes on from JAQUSR010000061.1 coordinate 2,415, forward strand.
TTGGAAGTTACCGACCATCTTGCCATGGATGTTTTGAACGAAATTGCCAAAACAGCTCCTGCCGAAATTCAACAACAAATGCACGACAACATTCGTTGGATCAGCGAAGCCAAACAAAACAAAATGGTGGTTGGATCGCAAGCCCGAATTTTATATGCCGATTGCGAAGGACGTACCAAAATTGCAGCTGCATTCAATCAAGCTATTGCCGATGGAAGAATCTCGGCTCCGGTGGTGTTGGGACGCGATCATCACGATGTATCCGGCACCGACTCGCCTTTCCGCGAAACATCGAACATTTACGACGGTTCACAGTTTACGGCTGATATGGCAGTACAAAATTTTGTTGGAGACGGCTTTCGCGGTGCCACATGGATTTCGTTGCACAACGGCGGCGGTGTAGGCTGGGGCGAAGTCATCAACGGCGGTTTTGGAATGGTGTTGGATGGCAGTGCCGATGCCGATCGGCGTTTGCGTTCGATGCTATTTTGGGATGTCAACAACGGTATTTCGCGCCGCTCGTGGGCACGCAACGATGGAGCCATGTTTGCCATCAAACGCGCCATGGAACAATGTCCGCAACTCAAAGTTACCGTTCCAAATTTAGTGGATGACAAAACTTTGGATGGATTGATATAAAAACTTGATCAACAAAAAAAATCCTCGCTTGTCGAGGATTTTTTTTGTAAGACTATCAAAATTGTTGAAGGATGAACCAAAAAAGTTGTACGAAAAGTTAGTTTTTCATTCCGTATTTTCACATATTTCTTCTCATCCAAAAAAATCTTTCTATCTTTTGCAACTATTTGATTATAAATCTTTAATGATGATAGGAATGGGTTGAATCTTTTGGCTTTTAAACTCCGGCATTTCCATGCCAATGGCGGCATTGATATAGGTAGGGTCGCAAATAATGTATCGGGTGTCGCCGACTAACACATCATCACCTTGAATGGAGTTGTCGTCGAAACGGACGGCGGTGGCAATATGTTGCGGATAATCCAATAAAACAACATCCATATTCAATACATTGCGTACTAAATACGAAAACAAAATTGATCGATCTTCACAGTCGGAATAGGGATAAAAAAACAACTCCTCGGGAAAGAAAGGTTTTTCGTAGCCGAATTGTTCAGGGTCAGTCATATAATCAAAAGCGGTTTGACAAAAATTCAAAATCATACTTACCGCTTCTTGTTGTTTTTTACCGTCGACTGCTTTTTTGAATTGAGAAATTACTTGTTGTTCAAAAACGGGACTAACAGTGGTTTCGGCGTGCAAAATCACATCGCATTGTGGAAAGTCGGCATAAAAATCTTTGAGCGTTTGATCTGTGCTTACCGAAATGCTTAATTGACATCCTTTTGCTTGAAATTCGGCAGTGGCAACCGATTCGGTAGCGGGCAGCGGTTGACGGATGATCAAATTGAGCTTATGGTTGGCTGAAGCAAAATCTTTTTTGTAGGTGTAAAATAATTCACCGTCTTTTTGTTGAACTGCATTGACAATGTAGTAATTGACGTTGTTAATCATCAGGTATCGAATGCTGTACAAAGGTTGTTCGGTAGCCATTAAAAGATATAATTGGTCGTTTCCGCGAGCGATTTTGACACTATAGCCGGCTTGTGACAAAAGAAACATTTGAAACAGCGATTGTTCGTTGAAGGCTTCCGGTGCGAAAAACGAAGCTGCCAATTTTTTGGTTAAGCAATAGAACGCCCAGTCGTTAGCACCATTTTTTCCGACTATCGATTGACAACTTTCAATCAAAGGAACATAATCAGATTTGCTCAATTGTTCCCATGCACCGGCAACGGATTCTTCTTGAACATTCGACAAACTGAAACGCATTTTTTTATCTATTTGAAAATAAAGCGTCAATCCGTAAAAATCAACTTTTATCTCTTCGAAATTGTTTTTGATAGTTGCCGACGGCGTATAGAACGGTAAATCAATGGGAACAGTCTCTTCAAAAGGAACATCGACCTCCGGATTTTCTGTGGCATCGGGTATTGTTGGAAGATCAAATACGATTTTCGGTGGAACAACGGGGGCTACTTTTGGTTTTGGTTTTGAGGGTGCTTCTTGGGCTTGAAAAGCTTGAAACTCCGACCAACGCTCTTGTAAATATTTGGTAAATTCTGCATCGGCTTGGTTTTTATAATTGGTCATCTCTTGTTTGCGTTGTTTGACGAAGTTTTCATATTCGCTTTGTCCGAAACACATCTCCGAAAAAGCCATAATTATAAAAAAAATGATGAATAAATGTTTCATGATGAATGTATTTTTGAATGAATAATCATTTTAAGGTGCATTATTGTTTCGTTATATTATTGATAATTAAATATATAAATAAAATAATAAACCTATTGTTTTAGTGATGCAATGATAAGAATAATGATGTTAAAAACCAAAATTATTTTTTAAGATAAAGCGCGATAATAAATTATGGCACTACAATGACAGGTTTTTCCGCAAACACTACAGTTGAATTTTTGTTGTAAAGAATCGTGATACCAATAATCGGGTTGTTCGCCAATAATTTGAAAATGAATTGCTTGATTGAGTTTGTCGGCTTCAATGATACTATTATTTTTCCATCCGACGGCAAAACACGAGCGAATGTGTTGTGATTGAAATTCTTGCAAAATATTCGATGCTAATAATTTTGCAATATGTTGATGTTGAAATTCTTTGCGAATAACAACGGTGTTTAAAATTCCGATATTTTCAGAAAGAGGCAAGGGAGGAAGAGCGGCAAGGTTGATGAGAGAAGAAAGTTGTGCTTTTGAAACAGAAAAACCGAAAGCAAAGCCTGCCACCAAATTTGGTGCAACGAGGGCAATTTTCAGTTGCGAAGAGGCTTGTTGTAGATAGAGCGGATAAATATGATGATGAAAATAATTGTCTCCAAAAAAAGAATCGGAAATAATGGCTAACTCAGCCATCATTTCCGATGAAAAATCTTCTACTCGTATTGTTGAATGCACTAATCGTCCATTTTGATGATTTGTCCGTTTTTATCAAATAATAACTCTATGTTGTTATTCAATTCCAATTCATAGCGTTGGCGTTCTTTAAATTCATAGCTGACAATCAATGAATTGGGAAAAGTATTTTGAACATATTGCAGAGCTATAGGAGGGACGATGCTATTTGGTACAGCTTGCGGACGACAATCTACTTTTTTGCAAGTGCCGTCTTTTTCAAATTCCAATCGAAATCCGCCGGATAAAATGACGGTGTATTCGGTATGAAACATCTCTTTTTCGCAAACGGCATAATCAATGTTATCGTTAGCAAAGTGTTGTTCAACAAATGTTTGTGCAGCAAGTGGTAAGTCGGAAGGAAGAACCATAAGTGACTCTTCACATGCCGTCAAAAAAAGCACACAAAGTAGAAACCACGAAAATTTTTTAATCATTTAAAATAAGGTATCAAAAATTATTTTTCAATGTAAACAGCGCCGCTTTCGGGTTTGTATAACATTTCAACACCATTTGATAATTTTATTTTCAAGTTGTGATTTTTTTCTAATTCTAACTTAATCACTTTTACATTTTCATCCGGATAATTCTTTTGATAAGTAGCACTTACTCGTTCCGGAATCAAGGATGTCGGCATATTTGTCGATTCAATTTCTGTCCAATTTCCCTCTGCATCGCATTCTACTTTGGTGTTGTCTGCCAAAACAAATTGATATTCTGTTTCGCGGCTGTCAACGTCCATTGTGGCACGAATCACTTTTTGAAAATTAAACGTTTCTTTAATTAAAATTTGTGCATTTCTTGGTAATTCTTTGGCTGCAATAGTTCTTTCTTGTGCAAAACCGCTCAGCGTGATTACCATCAATAAACATACAAATAACTGTTTCATGGGATTGATATTTTTAAAAATTATGTAATTTAAATCGAAAAATTTCTTTTGTTATATCTATGAAAAACAATAGATTAATACAATTTTGTTCTTGCTATTGAGTGCGGATAAAGGGACTCGAACCCTTACGCCTCTCGGCACTAGATCCTAAGTCTAGCGCGGCTACCAATTACGCCATATCCGCATGGTTTTAAAGAGGTGCAAAGGTACTTTTTTTGTAAGAAAAAACAACTTTAAAAAAAATTTTCCTAACTACGTCTAATTATGATACCTTTGCCCTCGTAAAAATTGTTGCTTTTGATGAAGGTTGTGCCTCATCGAAAAAAAACAACGATAGAAAAGTAATACAAAAATCAGCTAATCAATGGATGATGGCTGTTGTTTAAAAAATTAAATGAATTATGAGCTTTTTGTTTGATCAAGTGATTTTTGGACCCATTCAAAGTAGAAGATTCGGCATTTCGTTAGGTGTGAATTTGTTACCGACAAAACACAAAATTTGCTCGTTTGATTGCATTTATTGCGAGTGTGGTTGGACAGAACATCCGGAAACGGATGAATATTCTCCGCGACAAGTCATTCAAGAGGCACTGAAAAATAAATTATCTGAACTACAACAAAAGGGTATCGTTCCCGATAACATCACATGGGCAGGCAACGGCGAACCTACACTACATCCCGATTTTGCAGCGATTGTTGACGATGTGATTACGGTAAAAAATCAATTTTTCCCGACTACTCAAACTACGGTTCTTTCCAATTCAACGACTTTGCATCGTAGTGATGTTTTTCAGGCTTTACAACGTGTTGATCATAACGTGATGAAATTGGATGCCGGCACCGAAACGATGTATCAAAAAATTAATCAATGTAAAGTCGGAAAATCGTTAGATCAAATTACAGAAGATTTGTGCCGATTTCAGGGAGCATTAACGCTGCAAACACTCTTTTTACGGGGACATCATCATGGTGTTACCATTGATAATACCAACGAAACGGAGGTAGCGGCATGGCTGAAACGAGTTGAAAAAATTGCTCCGAAAACGGTGATGTTGTATCCCATCGATCGAGCAACACCGGCTGAACATTTACAACGAATGGATCGTGCTGTTTTAGAAACAATTGCAACGAAAGTTCAACAATTAGGTATCGAAACAAAAATCTATGAATAGCAGTTTTAATTTTCCTGTAGAAGTTTTATTGGCTTTTGGCGAATCCGTGAAATACAAAGAGCAATTTCGTATTTGGTTGGAAGAGAACGGTTATATGCATTTGGCAAAATTGTCTAGAGCCATTTCCAATCATCATGATTCGTTTGAATGGCTGTTGAAAAATTTCCCGCAATATGCCGCTTTTGATCGTGCCATTGATGATGATGCTGCCGCTAAAGTGTGGCTCAAAAGAAACGGGTTGGATTTCGATATTGTGTTTGCCGATGCTTGTGCCGGAAAAACTGATGCCATTGCTTGGCTTGCCAAAAACAATTTCGATATTTTTGTGCGTTTAGCCAAAATCATCAAAGAAGATATGGACGAACGTCAGCGTCAGCGTCAGAAATTTTTGTTTTAAACAATGATCATCAACGAAGTTATTTCAACTTCCCGCTTTCAATCTGCTGAACAATTTCTTCAATAGAACGATCTTCGCCTTCGGGGTCGTATTGCATTTTTAAATCGTAATCCCATATAGAGGCAACGCCTTGATAGAAAAAAGCCCTCAAACGTCCACGAAACTCTCGGATAATGGAATAGGTGTTTTTTGACGTTTCGCGATCAATCAATTTCAACAAAATACGACCTTGCGTAAAGGTTAAATCCATCATCTCTTTGCCATATTCCTGTAAAAGCTCATACTCAATTATTTCCATATATTCGCGCTGCCGGCTTTTTGAAGTGAGCGTATCCAAAATCGGAGCATATTTTTTCAATTTGGCACCGGCAATTTTGGCATAAGGATAAACTTTTATCACATTTTTAACCAATCGGTTATATCTTTTTGCTGCCCGTTTTGAAGAAAAATTTTTAGTTGTAACTGTAAATGTAGGAAGGTCGTAAATGGGAATGGTGTCGGTGCCTTCCACAACATAGTGAAGCACCTGCAAAGTTTGTTGCGAATAGACAACGCCTCCGCAATTTAACAATAAAATCCAAAAGATACAACGTTTCATCATCGATAAAAAATCATTTTCTTTTTATCAATAACAGCAAAATGTTGATTCTGTTGTAAACAATCATAATTTTTGTTCTGTACTTAACGGAGATTGTTAAAAGAAAAGCGACTTATTTGTCCTCTTTCTTGAAATTTTTTGATGGAAAAGGAAAGTGGAAGAAAGATTGATTTTTTCAAAAAAACATTTACCTTTGTGCAATGAAAACAAGCAGGGGAATTGATTCAAAAAAATAGGAAAAATGGTATCGGAAGAAGAATTGAGAATTTTTGCAGTAATCGGGAGTCCAATAAGTTATAGTAGAAGTCCGCGAATTATGAATGCCGCTTTTCGGGCATTGCAACTGCAAGCTCGTTATCTTCGAATGGCTGTGACAACAGAAGAAGATGCCGTGGAAACTATCCATCGATTGGGCATTTCGGGTTGCAATATTACGGCTCCGTTTAAAACAACGATAGTGCCGTTTCTTTCCGAGTTGGATGATCGCTCGCAAGAGCTGCAATGTGTGAATACCGTGGTTCGTAAAGGGACCGATTTGGTGGGTTATAATACTGATGTCAACGGCGTTTTTTCATCTTTACATCAATATTTGGATCAAACAGACGATCTTTTTGTACTGATTGTGGGCAACGGTGGGGCAGCACGATCGGCAATATTTGTTGCCAAAAAGATGAAAATGAATGTTTTTCTTTGTGGACGTAATTTTTCACACGTTCAACAATTGGCAGATGAAACCGGTTGTACCGCCATTAAGCCCGAACGCATTCAACAAGCGGCCAATGTTGCTGCAGTCATCATCTCCACTGTTCCGCAAGATGCCGAATTAATGCAATCGATACATTTTCATCCTTTTCATCTATTGTTGGATAGTGTTTATCCGAATCCGGCATTGAAAGCGCGTGTTGAATCGGAAGGAGCGATTTACATCTCCGGAAATCATTGGCTGTTGTACCAAGCTTGTCCCTCCTTTAAAATTTTTACCAATGAAGATGCTCCTCTGTCAACGATGGCGGCTGCATTAAAAGATATTTCACAACCCTCTTGTCAATATGTGACCATGATAGGGTTATCGATGGATCGAATGGCGGCTGTTGCCTCTTTGTTGGCGCCGTTGTTTCATCATCGAGTAGTGAATTTGGATGGCGTTTTATTACCGATGTTGGCATTACAAAGTTTACCTGAAGATGATGAAACAACATTGATATTGTGTGGTTTGGATCAATTGGTGGATGAAAATTTGATGAATTTTGTTCGCGACAAATCATTTACCTTTTGGATAGACGAAGGGTTTACTCGTCAAAATGTAGATTTATATTCGAAAAGTATTCCGCTATTTGCTTCGTTGACAGATGTTTTAGTGCCTTCTTTTTTAAAATCTGATGAAGAAGTGTTTGTCATTATCAAAAAAGAAATATCGTTATTGTTTCATAAAAATTAAACATTATGCCATCATTTCCACGATTACTATATATAGACACGCTACGCGGTATGGCAATTGTATGTATGCTAGTGGTCAATTCGGCTCCGTTTTTTTTAGTTTGGGATACTCCTTTTTGGTTTCGAATCATTACATCTGTTGCAGCACCCACTTTTATTGCCGTATCGGGATATTTATTAGGTGTAGTTAAAGAACGAGAACGATTTTCGTTTGTTCGTAAATCATTGATTAGAGGAGGATTGTTTATTTTAATTGCCGTTTTAATCGATCTTTTTATCTGGGGCATTATCCCCTCTCTAACGATGGATATTTTGTATTTGATAGGAATCGCTGTCATCATTTCGCCGTTGGTTGCCAAGCTGCCTAAGTTTTGGCATTTTATGTTGGCGATGGTGTTGATGATTTTTCCGCTTTATATTATTTGGGGCTATCATTTAGATGTGTATTGTTTGAAATGTTTTCATTTTGAAAGCGAATTGTGGCAAGCCAACGTCACCCATACATTATCATATTTTGATGTGCAAGAAGATTTTTCTATTCTAAGAATGTTGCAATCGTGGTTGGTAGATGGCAGGTTTCCCATTTTTCCGTGGTTGGGCATCTATTTGATTTGCTTTTGGTTCGGCATGTATTTCGATCGGATGCAAAAATCAGAATTGATAGAAAATAATTACCAGGTGGTTTTTTCTTTGGTGGTGATGATTGCCGGAATAATTTATCTGGCACACTCCGAGCGTCCTATCCGATTGGGCTTTTCAGAACTTTATTATCCACCCGATTTTGTCTTTTTGATTACGATACTGATGTTTCTGTATTTTATATTGTTTATTCCGAGACATGTGTTGGAACACAAAATTTTTTATCCGTTTAGGATTATGGGACAAAGTAGTTTGATGTTGTATGTTGTTCATATTATACTCATAGTGTATGTTTTACCGTACATATTTTCCGCTTTCAATAAGAGCTATTTTTTAACATTTTGTTGTTTTATTATCATGGTGTATGGTATCGCGTATGCTTTGCATCGACTCAAACGGACGGATTTTTGGCGTAAATCACCGTTTTTGTTACGCTTTATTTTTGGCGCTTGATGTTTCAGACTCATTTTACTCAATTTTCTGACAAACTCATTACCATACATTTCCAATGGAAGAAAATGTTGTATCAACATTGGCACAAGAAATTGTGTCAGCAAGAAAAAACTCAAGTCCTTTGTTGGTAGGCATCAGCGGTGCACAAGGTACCGGAAAAACAACGCTATCAACCATGCTCAACGATTATTTATCGCTGTCGATGGGTTTGCGAGTGGCAACGTTGCATCTCGACGACTATTATCTTTCGGTCAAAGAACGAGCAATATTGGCGCGTAACATTCATCCGTTGTTGAAAACGAGAGGTGTCCCCGGCACCCATAACATCAATCAATTGAACGCCACGTTGGAACAATTGAAGCAAGCACAAACCGATACCATTACTATTTTACGGCGATTTGATAAAGCCACAGACGATTTGTTTCCTGTTGAAAAATGGCAACGTTTTGTGGGACATCCTGATGTGGTGTTGTTGGAAGGCTGGTGCATCGGAGCACAACCACAATCGGAAAAGGGATTGTCAATTGCAGTGAACGATTTGGAACGCTACGAAGATGAAGCGGGAAAATGGCGATGTTATGTCAATGAACAACTGAAAAATAACTATTCACCATTGTTTTCTCACATCAATTATTTGATTTATTTGCAAATTCCATCGTTTGAAAAGGTGTATGAATGGCGTTGGTGGCAAGAACAACAATTACCAAAAACAGACAATGCAACATCACGCATCATGAATCGACAAGAATTAAATCGATTCATAGCACATTTTGAACGAATAACCAAATGGATGATGACAACCATGCCGCTTTTATCCGATGTGGTGATAACGGTTGGAGATGATCATCAGTGGACGCTGTCGTCTAAAAATTGTCATACGATGAAATAGTTTCCAATAGCTGTTAATGAAACAGATAGATTTATCGGGAGCGTATCTTTTATCCTATCAATAGATTACGATTTTTTTTGATTTTGAAGGGTCAGTAGAAAAAAATATGCAAAAAACTTTGTAAAGTACAGAAAAACATTACCTTTGCACCCTTGAAATCGTGAAGAGGATTTTTAAGACAAAAGAATCGTAACGATTTCAATAACAAATAATTATATGTTTAACCCGATAGCGAAAGCTATCACAAATTAAGTCCGCCAATATGAGCGAAGAATTAGAAAATGCTCCCATCATGGAGCCAGCAACGACCCCGCAAGAGGAGCATGCCACTGCAGAAGTTGCTCAAGAAATCAACGAACCCGCTAATGATGCGATGTTTGAAAAAGAGCAAGCTGTAAAAAAAGAACCAAAACCCAAAAAACAATTCAAAAGTGCCTATCCCGATCCAGCAGAATTTGATTGGAATGCTTTTGGAAAGAACAGCGAAATTTACACGACTAACGAACGTAATGAGCTGGAAAATCAGTATGAAAAAACGATGAAAAGCATCAACGATCACGAAGTGTTGTCAGGCACAGTGGTTGGTATTACTTCTCGTGAAGTTATTGTCAATATCGGTTTCAAATCGGATGGCATGATTCCGCGTTCAGAAGTTCGTTACAACAAAGAGTTGAAAATCGGTGATGTTTTGAAAGTGTATGTTGAAAATCAAGAAGATTCAACCGGACAATTATTGTTGTCGCACAAAAAAGCACGCGTATTAGAAAGTTGGGATCGTGTGAACGAAGCCCACGAC
>JAQUSR010000203.1 GCA_028710155.1 Bacteroidales bacterium
AAATCATCGCAACACTCAAACATACAGTCAGGGTGCTAATCTCTTTTTTGAGGAGTAAAAATAAAACCGAAATAATAAGCAGCACAATAAAACCGAGAAATGACATTGCGTATCGAATAATCTGTGCCATTGTTGACCTGCTGACTTTGATGCCATGACGGCTTAACACCCAACTTGCGTACGAAAAACCTGCGACTCCCCCACTTGGCAAAATATGATTCACAAAATTTAGCTCCAACGCCAAACGAGTCATTTGCCATTGGTTCATACTATGCAAATCGCCTTTTGAACGTAAATAAGAGAAAAAGATTTCGCCAATTGCATAATAACTAAATATTTGAGCAGGTATCATCAAAGACAATATCCACCAATTGGCTTTCCACATCACCTCCCAAGCCTTCATAATCTCGCTCCAACCGAAAAATATCAGTAAAGCAAGCAAAAACAGTGTGATGGCATTCAACCAAAAACGAAACTTCATAACTGAAATAATTATAGCACCTTAACAGTATAAAAAGATGCTTAAAAATTATAAATATTCCCTGTCCTTCGCTGCTTAATCCGCTTCCATTTCTTTTCAGGTATAATGTCTATATGTATATAGCTATTTTAGGTCGTCAACCAGTCCTTGGCATTGCTGAGCTCGAAAAAGTGTTCGGAACCAATTCAGTTCATAAACTCACTCATCAATCGGTAAAATTTGAGGCCAAAGATTTTGACATCGAAAAATTTGGTGGCATATTAAAAGCTGGAAAAATTATTTTCGATTCAAACACGAATGACTGGCGTAAACTCAGTCAGCAAATCGAAGATTATTACTTCAAAAAATGGACGTCATATGAAGGCAAAATTACACTTGGGCTAAGTTTATATGATTACAAAATCAATATCAAAGATATTCAACAAATCGGACTCAACCTCAAACGAAAGTTAAAAAAATCAGGGACAAATATTAGGCTTGTCCCAAATTCCGAACATAGTTTGTCAACCGCAACTTCTCATCATAATAAATTAGGACTTAGCCAGAATAAAGTTGAACTTATTATCGTAAATTCTAACGAAGGTTTTGTTGTTGCCGAAAGCACTGGATCGCAAAATATCACCGCATATGCAAATCGCGATCAAGCTAGACCAAAACGAGATGCCTTTGTTGGCATGTTGCCACCAAAGCTTGCTCAAATAATGATAAATTTAGCGCACGTGAGTTCACCAGCAACGATCCTTGACCCTTTTTGTGGAACTGGTGTTATTCTTCAGGAAGCATTGTTGATGGGCTATTTTGTATACGGGACCGACTTATCCGAAAAAATGGTTGATTATAGTCGAGAAAACCTTAAATGGCTGTCCGAAAAATATCGAAAAAGTTTTGATTATAAAATATCTGATGGTGACGCAACAAAAACAAAATGGGATGACCCAATTAATGCAGTTGTTTGTGAATCATACTTGGGACAACCTTTTAGTGCCCCGCCATCACCCGCAAAACTGGCAGAAGTAGTTAAAAACTGTGATCATATCGTCACTGAATTCTTGAAAAACATTTCAACGCAAATAGATACGGGCACGCCGCTTTGCATCGCCGTTCCCGCTTGGCGAGACAATTCTGGAAATTTCACGCATCTACCACTAATTAGCACGATTGGCAGATTGGGCTATAAACGACACGAATTCAAAAACGTATCACAGAACGATTTGCTATATTTTCGCGAAAATCAAGTTGTCGCCCGCGAGTTATTAGTGCTGACTAAATCCTAAATGACACAAATTAACTCTTACTAGAGTTAGAGCTTGAGATGTTTGGGCGATTATTTTATTGAAAATCTAGCTTGATTGTTTGATCATTTTTTCAATCAACGACAGAGCCTCGTCTCTTGATTCGATATATCCGTCATTAAAAGCTTCGTTTATATGTTTTTTTATTCGGCCAATATGTTTGCCGTGAGTTTTCATAGGATCATCGATTCCAAGCTTTCGAAATTCGTCTATGACGTCTTTTCCGTCAATTATTTCGACGAATACTGGTCCATTTGCCTTTTCGATAAGATCCGACGCAATTTGAGCCACATCATCATAAAATGTCTCGTCCTCGACCGAACCGTCAGGCCTAATACTTGATCTGCTATCAGCTCGCGCAAGAACCAATAAATCCCCAAAAGACGAATTTGACACCATCGTCTTTTGCTTCGATTGGTTCATCAATTTGAATGAATTAATTCTCATATGATCACCGACCAGCCAAGCAACTTCATCGATAATTTTGTTTGAAAACTTTAGCCTTTTAAGCGCACTTTTTGCAATATTTGCAGATTCTTTTTCGTGTCCATAAAAAGTAATTTTGCCATTTTCATCGCTATGAAATGTGGTAGATTTACCAACATCGTGGAATAAGCCAGCCAGCTTGAGCTCGATGGATGCCGTAGCTGGAATATTTTTTAATACTAACATTGTATGTGTAAATACATCGCCTTCGCTATGATAATCTTTGGGTTGTTGCACATTTTTAAGTTTTTCGATTTCTGGCAAAATAACCCTTAAAAGTTCAGCTTGATCAAGAATCTCAAGATATTTTGCCGCGTTATTTGTAAGACCGCCAATAATTTCCTTCTGAATGCGTTCATATGCAACTCGCCTTTTTTCGGTATCGTCCGAATGTAAATATGTTTGATCAATGGTATGACCCAGATCTTTCATTGTTTGACGCAAATTGTTTTCAATTTCAAAACCTGCAAAATTACACGCAAAACGCGCCGCTGTTAGAATCCT
>JAQUSR010000062.1 GCA_028710155.1 Bacteroidales bacterium
AACGGATTTTGATATGGGCGATCCCATGCACTTTTATGCCGATGATGTGGCTGCCTATCTGCAACACGAATGGGAACCGTTAGATTGGTTGAAAATTTTGTACGGCATCCGCTATAATTATTTTGCACAAAAAGGTCCATTTACGCGTTATACAATTGATAATGTGTATAATTTCAACAATTTGGATTCTACCTATTATGCGCCCGGAGAGGTGGTTCAAGCCTATCATTTATGGGAGCCGCGGGTTAATTTCCGGTTTCAATTGTCAAAAACACAATCCATCAAAGCCTCTTATACACTGAATCAACAGTGCATGAATTTGGCGGCGTTGTTTGAAATGTCGATGCCGACCGATGTTTGGTTACCTGCCACCGAATTGTTGAAACCACAAAAATCGCATCAGTTCACGTTGGGCTATTTCAAAAATCTGTTCGACAACAAAGTGGAAATTTCGTTGGAAACCTATTATAAAAAAATGTATAATCTGTTGGAGCTGAAACAAAACGCCAACATTCTCAACTCCGTTCACTCCAATATCGATTATATGTTTACAGAGGGTGAAGGACAAAGTTATGGTGCAGAGCTTTTTATTAATAAAACAGTGGGCAATTTTACGGGATGGTTGGGCTACACCCTCAGTTGGACGAATCGCAATTTTGATGAAATCTTGGATGGAAAAACGTTTCCGGCACGCAACGATCGCCGCCACGATGTTTCATTAATGCTCAACTATAATCTCAAAGACAAGTGGGTTTTTTCTGTTGTATGGGTTTTTTCGAGCGGCAACGCCTCCACTATTCCTAACTCTTTTTACATTATTGACGGCAAACTCTATTCCGAGATGGGAGAACACAACGCATGGCGAATGCCCGATTATCATCGGATGGATCTTTCTGCAACATGGCATATGTTTGATAAAAAACACACTGCCGGCGACCTAAATTTTTCAGTGTATAACGTCTATAATCGACACAATCCTTTTTTCATCTCTTATACAGCTGAAGGCGACCTTGCAGCCGGAAAAATGCAAATCAAAGCATATCAGATGTCTATTTTTCCGATTTTGCCATCCGTTTCTTTTAATTTGAAAATCAGATAATTAGAAAAATATTATGAAACCACGTCATATCCTTCTTTTTTTGTTGTTCCTTTGTGTTGTTGTTGCTTGTAAAAAGGAGATCATTATTGATACCGATGAATTTATCGAACGTCCCGTGGTGGAAGGTTACATCGAAAACGATGCTTATCCGTGTGTGTTGATTACTAAAAATCAGGCATATTTTGAGCCGATGAGTTTGGATTTTACCGATTTGAACGATTTGATGAAGTTTTTCATCGTTGATGCCGTCGTCATTGTAAGTGATGGCGTGGTGGACGATACGCTTCAATTTGGCATCAATCCATTGATTTTGGAAGGAAAATATGTTTGGCCTCCCGTGCGTTATCAAGGCTCAAAATTTTTGGGTGAAGTAGGAAAATCGTATTCTTTGAAAATCTTGATTGACGATAAGGTTTATACCGCAAACACTTCTATCACCACGCCGGTAATGCCCGATTCATTGTGGTTTGTGCAAGACCCCGGCATCGATACTATGGGAGCTATTCACGCCACGTTCAAAGATGATCCTTCGCAAACGAATTATTATTGCTATTTTGCCAAACGGTTCGGCAAAGATTCGTACTACGTTGCCGGCGAGTTTTCGCTTTGGGAAGATTCGTTTTTCAATGGTAAAGAGTTTGAAATCATCGTTATGCGCGGCACTAGCTACGAGGTGTATAATACTGATTACGAAGAGCCGTTAGAATCGGCAATGCTGTTTCGTGTGGGCGACACCGTTTCGGTAAAAGCCGTTACGATGGATTACGATTCGTATCAATTTTGGCGAACATTGGGCGGTAATCAGGTAGAAACCAACATTGAAGGCGGTGCTTTGGGCGTTTGGTGCGGATATGGTGCCTATTATTGCCCGCCAATTGTTTGTGTTCCATAGGAATAATGTGGAAATTTTAAAAATAGATGATGAAAAAAATTTATTTCATTGTTGGAGTTTTATTTTTGATGTTGTTTTGTGGTGAATTGCAAGCACAATTTGATTCACAGAATAAAAAAGCTATTGAATCTTTTAAAAAAGCGGTCAATTTTTTAAATTATTACAAATTAGATTTAGCCAAAGAATCGGTAGAAGAAGCCATTCGCCGCGATCCGAATTTTTCGGATGCCTATTTATTGCAAGCCGAAATTTATCAAGAATTGCAATGGGACGAGAAGGTGTTGGAAAGTTATTTAAAAGTGTTGGAGCTCAATCCGAATAAACATCCGTTGATCTATCTCAATGTGTCAGAGATGGAAATGGAACAAGGAAAATATGTGGAAGCCAAAGATCATTTGATTTTATTTTTGCAATTCACTAATCAACGAAAAGAGGATCAAGAAATTGCTCAATTATTGTTACGTAATTGTCGTTTTGCGATAGAGGCAATAAAACATCCGGTAGCGTTTGAACCGATCAATTTGGGAGAAGCGATCAATACGCGTTTTTCGGAATATTTTCCGGTGTTGACGGTTGATGGAAAAACGTTGTTGTTTACGAGACGAATTCCCGTTTCGATGCAAACAGGTGCACCACAGCAAGAGGATTTTTATGTATCGCAAAAGGTGAACAATCAATGGGTGAAAGCGATAGATATGGGCGACCCTATTAATACAGAGATGAATGAAGGGGCACCGACACTATCTGCCGATGGACGAATGTTGATTTTTACGGCTTGTGGAGGTGCGGGCAATGATTACGGAGAAGGTCGTGACGGCTGTGGTAGTTGCGATTTGTTTTATACGATTCGCAGCGGCAATCGTTGGTCGAAACCCAAGAATATGGGAGCTCCGATCAATACGTCTTTATGGGAAAGTCAGCCGTCGTTATCAGCCGATGGACGCACTTTGTATTTTTTGCGTGCCAACAAGCGACAAGGTCCGCACGATCAAGATATTTACATTACACATTTACAAGATAACGGAAAATGGACAACACCGATGAAATTGCCGGCAAACATCAACTCACCCTATCGCGAGGAGTCGGTTTTTATTCATCCCGATGGACAGACGTTATATTTTTCGAGTTGTGGTTGGGCCGGTATGGGCAGCTCCGATATTTATAAAACAACCAAAATTTCTGATACGCTTTGGACGGATCCGAAAAATTTGGGTTATCCTATCAATACGTTCAACGAAGAACATTCGTTTTGTGTTTCAAGCGATGGAAAGGTGGCTTTTTTCGCTTCTGATCGCGAGGGCGGTTTTGGTGAAAATGACATTTATTATTTCGATCTTCCTGAAGAGGTACAGGCAGTTCCGGTGACGTATATGACGGGAAAAACCTTTGATGTTCAAACGCGACACACCTTAACGGCTCAATTAGAATTGATTGATTTAGAAAGTGGTAAGACAGTTTACAAAACCACTTCCGATCCGACAAATGGAAAATTTTTGGTGGTGTTGCCTACCAACAAAAACTATGCTTTAAATGCCGGTACGGATGGCTATCTGTTTTATTCTGAGCATTTTGAGTTGAAAGAGCAGCCCAATGCTCAACCTTATTACAAAGATGTTCCATTGCAACCAATTATGATTGGCGAAAAGATGGTTTTACGAAATATATTTTTCGATTCCGATCAATATGATTTAAAACCCGAATCGCAAGCAGAGTTGAATAAGATGGTTGCGTTTATGCAGAAAAATCCTACTATAAAGATTGAAATTCAAGGACATACGGATAATTCCGGCGTTGCTGCTCATAATCAAATTTTATCAGAAAATCGGGCAAAATCGGTTTTTCAATATCTTGTTTCCAAGGGAATTGCATCGCAGCGGTTGTCATATAAAGGGATGGGTTCTTCGCAGCCAATCGAAAGCAATCTCAGCGAAGAGGGACGATCTGCCAATCGGCGAACAGAGTACAAAATCATAGAGCAGTAGAAATTCTACAGAATTTTCTGAAAATGGACAATGATGTTTAAATTATTACAAAAAAACTTGGGGGAGTAAAACAATAAAAAAAACCGCTATTCAGCGGTTTTTTTAAATTTTGTACCCAGAACAAGACTTGAACTTGCACATCCGTACGGATACTACACCCTGAATGTAGCGCGTCTACCAATTCCGCCATCTGGGCAAGAATAATCGTTTGGTGAAAAGTGCCCAGGACAAGAGTCGAACCTGCACGCCGTAATCGGCACTACCCCCTCAAAGTAGCGTGTCTACCAATTTCACCACCTGGGCATTTGGGGCAATTTTCTCAACGAAAATTCGGGTGCAAAGGTAGTGTTTTTTGATCAATGTTGTTTTAATTCATGAATTATTATTTTTATGATATAAAAATTTATATATCAATATATTAAAAGAATATTTCGGTTTTTTCTTTTGAAAACTTCAAAAGAGATTGTCGGTTTTTGAAATGATATTAATAGATCATTTTTGTGGTTTTTGTGGAGTTTGGATTGATGAAGAAATGAGAAAAGGAAGATTTTGTACAATAATTTTTAATCCAAAAATCAACCAATGAATGAAGACAAAATGATTTAATGAATAAAAAAGATGAAGGAGAGCAAATTTTTTACAATAAATTGCGTTACTTACAGCATGCGAAAAAATGAATAGGTTGTTATATTCAAGGTTTTGGAGCATTTTCTCGTACAAAATGACAATTATCTAACATACTTAAAAATAAACTTATGAAAAAATGGATTTTTTGTATACTATGGATTGCTGTTTTTCAAATAGCTGTAGCTCAAGTAGGTGATGGTGGTACACCGGTTAGTTTCACCTTTAATGAGGCACAAAAAACTGATTTAAACATCTCTTTTGACAACATAAATCTACCGATTCCCGATGTAGAAAGGCTGGTTGCCGAAGATCAAGCAACTGCCAATGAAGGTAATCCGCCGCGTATCGGTGTTTCGTTGCTTGTTAATGCTAATGAAAAAACTAATGGACAATGGATTACGTTACCCAACGGAAAATTATGGTTGTTACAAATTTCATCCAAAGGAGCGAAATCGATGGCGGTTACTTTTGATGATTTTTATTTGGCACCGGGTTCCAAAATGTTTTTCTATAATGCCAACAAAAAGCAGGTTTTGGGAGCTTTTACCTCGCAACATAATCGCGAAAACGGCTATTTTGCCACTGAACAGATTGAAGGAGAAAGTATATTTATAGAATATTTTGAACCGAATACAGTAACCGAAAAAAGTCGTTTTCATATTGAATCAGTCGGATATTTTTACAAAGAATTGTCCGATTTACAAATGTATAAAGACGATCCGACACCCACCAGAGTAGGAGAATCGCAACCGTGTCACGTAGATATTAATTGTACACCTGTCGGAGACGAATGGCAAGAAGAGAAAAAAGGCATTTCACACATCTCTTTTAAAGCCGGCGGAGATTGGTATTTGTGCACGGGATCGTTGATAAACAACGTAGCTCAAGATGGAACGCCCTATTATTTAACGGCTTACCATTGTGGTGCAGATGATGCTACTCCCGAAGAATACAATTCGTGGATTTTTAAATTCAAATACGAAGCACCACCCGAACAAGCTTCAGGTAACGGTACTACGATGACAACATCGCCCACGGGCACCAAATCAATTACGGGTTGCACCAAACTATCCGAAGGTAATATTCACGGTGGATCAGATTTTCAGTTGTTGTTACTGAGTTCGACACCAACTCCGGTTTTCAATCCTGTATATAACGGATGGGACAGAAATGAACCGATTTCTACTACCGGCGTTGCTATTCACCATCCTGCAGGCGACATCAAAAAAATATCGACTTGCGAAGCCATTTTGCCAAGCGGATCGAATATGGTGAGCGGCAGCGTTATGGCAGCTAATTCAACATGGACGGTGCGTTGGGCTTCAAATGCCAATGGCTATGGTGTAACTGAAGGCGGATCTTCCGGCTCTCCTTTGTTTAATCCGAATGGAATGATTGTCGGCACGTTGACGGGTGGCGGTTCATCTTGTGCTATGCCTACCAATAGAGATATTTTCGGACGTTTTTCTTATCATTGGGATAAAAACGGTGCCACGCCTTCCGCTCAATTAAAACCTTGGCTCGATCCTGATAATTCGACCACTATCTTAGATCCCTATAACCCATTTCCTTTTGAAGTGCCAAATATTCAAGTATATAATTATAATCCCAAAAACGTAACTTTTGGACAATATACTAATGTCTCTTATTTCTTACAGAACAGCGGCACCGCCTCCATTATTGGAACTAGTTCTATTTCTGTTTCATGCAATGATCCCAAAGTGCAAATTGTCAACTTGGTAGAATCTTGTGGTGCATTAATCAGTGATGCTTCTCCCATATTAATTAACAATGGTTTTAAAATTTATGCAGCAGAAGATATTGAAACGGGACATGTGGTAGAAGTAACACTCACCGTTACTTATGACCAAACGCAATGGACAGATGTAATGACGTTTACGGCGATTGGTAGCGGAATTACTTACGATTGCGATGCTCCTACAGGATTAACCGTCACCAACGATCAGCCGATAACGCTGTCGTGGGATGCGACACCGAATGTCTCTCAATACAACATTTATCGCGATGATGTTCAAATTGCAACCAATATTAGTGAGACCACTTATGTGGATCAAGATGCTCCGACGGGCAACGTTTGTTATTATTTAAAAAGTGTCTGTTCAACAGGTGCCGAATCAGCCAAATCAATGCCGGTATGTATAACCAATAGTGCCGTTTCTGAATTAGAAAATAGTATTAAACTATATCCGAATCCGGTGAATGATATCGTAACTATTGAAGGCGAGAAAATTACTAATGTTTCAATTTATAATTTAACCGGACAGAAAATGGTTGAAAAATCTGCTGACAACGTTCAACAATTGTCGATTTCTACACAACATTTTCAAGATGGAATTTATATTTTAAAAATCACCCTTCAAAATAATGTCAATTTGACTAAGCGTGTGGTGATCAGACATTAAACGTTCATTTTATTTTACCCGAACAGCTGTTACGGGAAGAAACCACGAAGAAAAGGCAAACACCTTAAGATTCGTGGTTTTTTTTGTAAAAATTTACGTATAAATACTCAAAAAATTTGGGTAAATATTACCAATTAATTTCATTGTCATACAGTTACTTTTGCATATTCAAAATTTTGAAAAAATGGGTAAATATTTAAGTCGTCTCAAACAAGATCTTCGTGTGCAGGAAGGGCTGAAAGCATGTATGAATTGCGGTGTTTGTACTGCCATTTGTCCGGCTGCCGAGTTTTATAAATATGATCCGCGTATCATTATCGAAACAGTGCAATCGGATAACGATGAAGAGATTGAAAAACTGCTGAAAAGCGATACAATTTGGTATTGCGGTGAGTGTATGTCGTGCAAAACACGCTGTCCGCGCGGCAATACGGTTGGGTTGATTATCAGCGGATTACGACAACTTTCTCAAGAGTTGGGTTTCTTTGTCGAATCGGAAAAAGGACGACAACAATTTGCTATCAAACGCACCATCGGGCAATGTATTTTGGATTTAGGTTATTGTGTGCATGCGTCCATTGTGGCACCGCGACTGCATCCTGAACAAGGACCGATTTGGGAATGGGTTTATCAAAATCAAGAATCAATTTTCAACAAATTGGGTGGCAATAATTTCGGAAAAGTGGGAGAGGGAGCTTTGGCAAAACACGATGATGAAACGATGGAAGAACTTCGCAATATTTTCAAAGTTACCGGCGGCATCGACTTTTTCAATGATATTGAAAAACATTCAAAACGCAAAGCCAAAGAGATGGGATTGGGTTTTAAAGAGGAAGGCATCGATAATGAATATTTTACCCACGTTTTTACCTATAACTCCAACGAACACAACAAATAAACCCATTAAAATCGCAAAATCATCATGAATCAAATAGAAGGAAAACAAAAAATTTGGGCAGAATATCAAAAAGAGATCGGAGACGATAATTTCTTTTTTGTTCGCAGTTGTATTCGTCAAAGTTTTTTCCCGGGGTCGGAGCAGACGTTTTTAAAAATCATGCGGGAATATCTTGGAAAACGAGTGATTGAAGACTATCGCCATACAACTTGTACCGGCATTGGCTATCACAGCGACATTGTCAAACTGCCGACCATCGAAACAGTGGTGGCACGCCATTTTTCGTTGATGGCAGAAAACGGTTGTGAAAACTACGTTCCATCGTGTGTTACCTCTTTTGGAATTTATAGCGAAATTTTGGATACATGGGAACATTTTCCGGACGAAAAAGAGCGTATTGCTCAATTTTTAAAAGAGGCTACCGGTCGCACATTGGCAACACCAAAAAATTTAGCCCATACGAGCGACATTATCTATAAATTTAGGAACGAAATTGCTGCTAAAGCTAAATTTAAATTGGTGAATAAAAAAACCGGACAGCCGTTGAAAGTGGTTGAACATATTGGATGTCATTATAGTAAGATGTTTGCCAAACGTAGTCAGGGAGGACAAGAGTTTCCACATGTTTTGGTCGGAATGATTGAAGCATGGGGCGGCGAGGTGATTGATTATCCGGAACGTCGTCATTGTTGCGGTTTTGGTTTTCGTCAATATTTAGTGATGGCAAATCGCGGTTATAGCGTTGCCAACAGTTACAAAAAATTTGAATCTATGGAGCCGTATCATCCCGATTTTATTGTTGCCAATTGTCCGGGGTGTGCGATGTTTATGGATAAATGGCAATATACCATCGGCTCGATGGAGGGCAGAACTTTTGATCAAGAGGGAAAAGGAATCCCTGTTCTCACCTACGAAGAGATGGCGGGTTTGGTGTTGGGCATCGATCCATGGGAGTTGGGAATGCAAATGCATCAAATTCCGGTGGAAACGTTGTTGGATAAGATGGGCGTTGATTATGATCCCGATAAGAAATTCTTGGGCTTCAACGACGAACAATTGCCGAAACCTCCGGAAATTGTATTTCAGCGTGATTAATGGATGGTATTTTGGACAGAAGAAAAATATTGAAACGGAAAATCTTGTCAATCAAGTCAAAAGAAAAAAGAATTGGAAAATCGTATCTCAAAAATAAAAAGTTGAATCATGTCAAATAAAAAAATTGTAGTTATCGGTGGTGGACCCGGCGGATTGGAAACCGCCAATGCGTTAGCTCGGTTGGGCTATTCGGTTGAAGTATTAGAAAAAGAGGAGGTCTTGGGCGGTCATATTCGTCATTGGTACAAGCTGTTCCCGAATTTGAAAGATGCCGATGAGGTGATCGATTTTTTGAAAGAACGTGCTAAAAATCCGAATATTACCATTTCGATGGGAGAAGCTATGTCGGAGATGACTAAAAACGGTAACACGTTTGAGATCAAAACTTCTAAAGGAAGAGACATAACTGCTGATGTAGTGATAGCTGCTACCGGTTTCGAAGCTTTTAAAGCCGAACGTAAAGAGGAATTCGGCTATAGTGTTTATAACAACGTTTTTACCAGCGTAGAAATTGAAGAGATGTTGCGAAGCAAAGGCACCGTCACCACACGTGAAGGAAAAGTTCCACAAACCGTTGCTATTGTGCATTGTGTAGGATCGCGAGATGAAAAAGTCGGTAATTTTTATTGTTCTCGTGTATGTTGCATTTGCGGTGTCAAACAAGCCATCGAAATTCGAAAACTACTGCCCGATTCACAGGTGTTCAATTATTATATGGATATGCGGATGACGGGACAATATTTCGAGGAGTTGTATCGCGAATCGCAAGAAAAATGGGGCGTACATTACATTCGTGGACGGGTGTCGGAAGCATCGCAAACCATTGATGGCATGATTCAAATCAAGGCGGAAGATACTTTATTGGCAAAACCGGTCATAAAAAAAGTGGATATGTTGATTTTGATGGTTGCCATTGAAGCCTCTCCATCAACAGCACAAATTGCCAAACAATTTGATATAGAATACGATTATGGATTTATTCGCTCGCGCGATCGTCACAACGAAGACCAATATACACCGGTGGATGGTATGTTTGCCGTTGGTACTGCCAAAGGTCCGCAAACGTTGAAAGAAACGTTAGCCGATGCTCGTGCAACAGCTGAACAAGTAGCGGAGTATCTGAAAACAAGTTCAAATGAATAACCATGATTGAAAACATTATGACAAAAAATTGGGGTTATCAAATCAGTCAAACACGAAAAATCAATTTGGATGAAGTCGATTTGACCATCGCCCAAAAAATTTTGGATATGGAACCGACTTTTCGGCTTTGTATCTCGTGTGGCGGTTGTACCGCAACTTGCACTGCCGGCAGTTTTACCGACTTCAACATCAGGCGGGTGAATTTGATGATTCGCCGCGGACAGTTAGACGGGCTTTACGAACAGTTGAATCACTGCATGTTGTGCGGAAAATGCCATTTGGTGTGTCCGCATGGAGTCAATACACGAAAAGTCATTTTGTTGATGAAACAATTACTATCGGAATATGAATCACATCGTCAAATTAATAAAGAGGAGAAAAACGTATGAAACAATTTGATCCGTTTGTGTTGCCTTTTTTGGCGGGAACCGTATTTTTGTTGGTCTATTTAGTAGTTACCTATATTCGTTGGTTTATTCAAATTCCGCGTGTCGATAAGCGCAAAGTTTGGGTGAATTTATTTACTGTCAAAACGTTGAAATCGATTTGGGAATGTATCACCGAATGTTTATTACACCGTCGCATTTTCAAAGTCAATCCGCGATTAGGATATATGCACGCTAGTTTAGCTTTTGGATGGTTTATGCTGATTGTCATCGGAAAAGCCGAATCGTCTTTTTTTGCCGGCACCTTTTGGGAACCATTTTATCTGCCCATTTTCTTTAAATATTTTGTTCCTTCACACGCACCGTTTTTCTTTGATCAAGGTTTTTCGTTTTTGATGGATTTAACGCTGTTGTTTGTGTTGAGCGGATTGTTTTTGGCTATTTTAAAACGTTTTAATTCCAAGGCTTTACATGTTAATCGTCCGACCAAACATACAAAATTTGATCAACGCGCATTGGCAGCTTTATGGTGCATTTTTCCGTTACGTTTGTTAGCCGAAAGTTTCAACAGCGGTTTGTACCACAACGGTAACTTTTTAACCGGTTCGTTGGGAAAATTGTTCGCTTTCATTCCCGAAAACGTTCTCAGTGTGTTGAATTATGGAACGTGGTGGGCTTATTCCATCGCTCTTTGTCTGTTTTTCTGCTTTTTGCCGTTCAGCCGTTATATGCACATATTCACAGAAATCTTTTTGATTTTCTTACGAAATTGGGGTATCGAAATATCGAAAAAAGGCAAAGGCTTTTCAACGTTTGAGTTGTATGCTTGTTCGCGTTGCGGTATCTGTATTGATGTCTGTCAATTAAATACGGCGGCAAACATCACCAACGTTCAGCCGGTTTATTTTTTGCGAGACGAGCGACACAAAACGTTAGCCCAAAGTTTAGCCAATAATTGTTTGCTTTGCGGACGTTGCGAAACCGTTTGTCCGGTACAAATTAAATCGACACAACATCGGTTAAACAGCCGCATTCCGACCATCAAATTAAACGAAACAGAATTTTCGTATCTTCCACAAAAAGAAGAGATTAAAAAAGGTGATATCGCCTATTTTGCCGGTTGTATGACCCATTTGACGCCTTCGTTAGAACATGCCATGATCAAAATTTTGAACGCCTCCGGTCGTTCGTTCACTTATATTGACGAGGATAAAACGGCATGTTGCGGTCGTCCGATGATGTTGAGCGGTGCTAAAGATGCTGCCCGCAAATTGATTCAACACAATCAAAAGTTGATTGCCCGTTCGGGAGCCAAAGTGTTGGTAACTTCGTGTCCGATTTGTTACAAAGTGTTTAAAGAAACCTACAATTTGGATATTCCGGTAATTCATCATACGCAGTTTATCAACAAGTTGATTAATGACGGAACATTGAAATTGCAACATAGCGATGCACGAATTGTGTATCACGACCCGTGCGAGTTGGGACGAGGAAGTCATATTTATGATGAGCCGCGTTCTATTCTTCAACAAGTGGGCAATTTGCTCGATATTCCCGAAGATCGCGACCATGCGTTGTGTTGTGGCGGAAGTCTTGCCGACACCGAAATCAACTATAAAGATCGGGGCAACATTGCACGCAACGCCTTAGAAATCTTGTGTAAAGACAATCCCGATTATTTGGCAACCGCTTGTCCGTTGTGCAAAAAAACGTTCCACAAAGAACGTAAAGTGGTGGTTAAAGATATTGCGGAGATTGTGGCGGATCAGTTATAAACTTAGACGGATTCTTCAATAAAAAAGAGGGCTGTTTCATTGTTGAGACAGCCCTCTTAAATGATGAAGCGGTAATCATTAACGCAATTCTGACAAAACCTTTTGAATACGGTTCATGGCTTCTATCACCTGTTTTCCGCTTTGGGACACCTAAAAATTTTTGAGAATTATTTGGTATAATTCGTTTTGTTGGTCGTCCATTTTCAGAAGTCGCGACTTGGTATGTTTTGATTCCGGCAAAGTATAAGTCAATTG
>JAQUSR010000063.1 GCA_028710155.1 Bacteroidales bacterium
CGCAACTTCCTATGATTCTGTCTTCTGTCAATATTTCACAAATAGAAGTTTGGGTAACCAATATCGGGGCTGCAACCGAAGAAAACAGAAATATTGTTGCTTTTGCCGATTTAGGAGAACCGGAACCTTACAATGAGCGAATTGAACATGTAGTACCTCGTCCCATATATCCGACCAACCGAGCTAACGGGCTTTTAACCCAATTGGACGTTGCTAACTTGCGAAATGTTAACAATGTTTCAAATTATTTGAGAAGTACTTCGCTCAATATGACAGCCGGTCAGGATTTTGAAAAAGTGGAAAGTGCCAGAAAATTGACCAACAGCGAGTTCTCTTTCAATAGCGCGTTAGGTTTTATTTCGTTAAACACCACTTTGAATGCCAATCAAGTATTGGCGGTTGCTTTTCAATATACCATTATCGGCGATACCACAGTTTATCAAGTGGGCGAGCTTTCAACAGATGGAATTCCTTCCACACAATGCTTGGTTGTAAAATTATTACGTAGTACTTCGGTAAACACACAAATACCGTTATGGGATTTGATGATGAAAAACGTGTATGCCTTAGGAGCCTATCAACTTAGCAGAGAAGATTTTACATTAAATATTTTATATTCCGGATCTTCTGATGGTGTTCCCATCGGCTATTTTAAAGAACCGGAAGAATTATCGGGAACTCCCTTGATCGAAATTTTCGGTTTTGACCATTTAGATGCGCACGAAAATAGATATCCCGATGGAATTTTCGATTTTATTGATAACGCTTCAACACGAGGCGGAACCATTCAATCGACCAACGGACGTATCTATTTTACCGTAAGAGAACCTTTTGGATCATATCTAAGAAACAAATTAAACGACAATGCGTTAGCCAATAAATATTGCTACGACTCGCTCTATACCATGACTAAAACCCAAGCTCAACAATATCCCGAAAAAAACAAATTTTCTATTGAGGGCAGTTATAAAGCTAGTGGAGGAGGAGAAATCAGTTTGAATGCACTCAACGTGCCGGAAGGATCGGTTGTTGTTACCGCCGGTGGTCGTACATTAGTCGAAAATGTCGATTATACAATCGATTATACCTTGGGACGTGTGAAAATTATAAACGATGGAATTTTGAGTTCGGGAACGCCTATCAATGTCAGTTTTGAAGATAATTCGGGTTTTGCCATCCTTAAAAGAACTTTTTTGGGATTTCATGTCGATCATCAAATCAGCAAAAATTTTGTCGTGGGCGGTACATTTTTGAATTTATATGAACGTCCTTTAACACAAAAAACCAATTTAGGAGACGATCCTATCAATAATGTTATTTGGGGATTAAATGCCGATTATCAGACGGAATCGAATATGATCACCAAAATGGTGGATGCGTTGCCGGTGATTACCACTACAGCACCTTCACGGGTGAATATTACCGGAGAATTTGCGCATTTTATTCCGGGGCATAGTAAAGCCATCGGTAAATCGGGAACTTCATATATAGATGATTTTGAAGCAGCTACAACAACAATTGATTTAAAAACAACGCCTATTCGTGATTGGTATTTAGCCAGCACGCCTCAACATAACACTCGTTTTCCCGAGGGAAATTTGGGCATCACCTTAGAAACCGGCTACAACCGCGCCCAATTTTCGTGGTATATCATCGACCCGATTTTCTATGAAAGTAATACTAATACAGTTCCCGCTAATGTTACCAGAGATGAATTATCTAAAAATAGTGTCCGCCAAGTACTTCAAACAGAGGTGTTCCCTAACAAAGATTTAGCCAATGGAACAAATACGAATATTTCAGTATTGAATATGGCATATTACCCCGGTGAAAGAGGTCCCTATAATTATGATGTCAACGGCTCCAACTATTCAGCAGGTATTGATGAAAATGGACGTTTATTACAACCCGAAACCCGTTGGGGCGGTGTGATGCGTGCTATCGATGCCTCCGATTTCGACCGCACGAATGTAGAGTATATCGAATTGTGGATGATGGATCCTTTTACCGAAAATCCGGAACATAAAGGCGGTGATATTTTGTTTCATCTCGGCGATATTTCTGAGGATATTTTGCGAGATTCCAGAAAATCATTTGAAAACGGATTACCTATTAATGAAGAGGTTGTCAACGTCGAAGAAACTATTTGGGGACGCGTTCCCACTACTCAAAATTTAGTATCTAGTTTTAGCACTGAAAATGCTTCCCGTCCATTTCAAGATGTAGGATATGACGGTTTGAGAGATGTTGATGAACGTACCTTCCCGTTTATTGTCAATAAAAACGAAAATAAAGATTATTTAAGTGCTATCGCCGATGCCTTCGGCGGCGGCTCAAATGCTTGGGTGAATGCTTATAACGATCCTTCAGGCGATAACTATCACTATTTTAGAGGCGATGGTTATGATGAGGGCGATCAATATGCCAGCATTTTAGATAAATACAAACGTTATAACGGACCGGACGGAAATTCACCTGTGGACAACTATACGGCTGAAGGATACAACACGCAATCGACCACTCTACCTAATGCAGAAGATATTGATAACGACAACACCCTTTCTGAAGATGAACGTTATTATGAATATCGTATCTCGTTGCGTCCGGAAGATATGATGATGACCGGCGAAAACCATATCGTGGATATTTATCATGCACAAAATGTTCGTTTGGCCAATGGAGCAGTGGGCGATGTCAATTGGTATCAATTTCAAATACCGGTTCGTAATCCGGAACGAATCATCGGAAATATTTCCGATTTTACCTCCATACGTTTCATGCGGGTTGTGTTTGATAACTTTGAAGAAGAGGTGGTTTGCCGTTTTGCCAAATTTCAATTAGTGCGTGCCGACTGGAGACGTTATGAATATGATTTATTGGCACCCGGTGAATATATTCCCAACGATGATCAATCAACGACTATATTCAAAATTTCGACGGTCAATATTGAAGAGAATGCCTATCGCTATCCCGTTCCGTATGTATTGCCTCCGGGCATCGAACGCGAAACCAGCTATAGCACTTCCATGAATTACACGCAACAAAACGAACAAGCCATGTCAATTAAAGTGGTTGATTTGATTGACGGCGATGCTAGAGCAGTATATAAAACTACCGACTTCGACTTTACACAGTATAAACACCTCAAAATGTATGTTCATGCTGAAGATGCCGATGTCAATAATCCTAATGAAACCGGTGAAATGACCGTTTTCATTCGTATGGGCTCCGATTTGATTACCAACTACTACGAATATGAAATTCCATTAGTTTTCACTCCATGGGGAACTTCTCGTTCCAATCCGGATGCCATTTGGCCGGAAGCTAATAGAATTGATATTAACTTAGAATCATTAGTTGAATTTAAGTTGGAAAGAAATGTAGCCATTCGTGAAGACGGCAGCTCCTATTCATTTGAAGATCCATACATTGTCTATGACGGCATCAATAAAATCACTATTGTCGGTTCTCCCACAATTTCAGATATTCGTTCCATGATGATTGGTGTCAGAAATCCAAAAAGTGTTTCTGCCTTAGACGATAACAGAGCAAGAAGTGCCGAGATTTGGGTGAACGAGCTTCGATTGACCGATTTTATCAATCAACAAGGATGGGCAGCCACCGGTCAAATGCGTATCGATTTAGCCGATTTTGGTAATGTTCAATTTGCTATGTTGCATTCCAGCGCAGGATTCGGAAGTTTGGAACAAAAAACCAACGACCGTTCCAAAGATAATATCACCACTGTTGATGTTGGAACTAATATGGAATTAGGTCGGTTTGCACCCGAAAAATGGGGCGTGCGTCTTCCTTTGCATTTCGATTATTCTTATAATGAAGAAAAACCGAAATACGACCCGTTAAATCCTGATATCAAATTGAAAGATATGCTTGCCACTTTCGAGGATAATGAAACCAAATCGGAATATAAAGATATGGTGCTTTCAAAGGTGCAACGAACCAATGTCAATTTTATGAATGTTCGAAAAGACCGTTTGGATGTTACCAAAAAACCGCATTTTTGGGATGTTGAAAATTTAGATCTTTCTTATGCTTTTTCACAAACCAAAAAATCGGATGTCGATGTCGAATTTGACGATCAACTAAAACATACCGGAGGAATAGGTTACACCTTCACCGGAAAGCCCAAACAAGTGCGTCCGTTTGCCAAAATGAAAGCCTTTAAAGGAAAATGGCTGCAATTGATTCGCGATTTCAATTTCTATTATTTACCCAATAGTTTTACCTTTAGAACCAATTTGGAACGTGAATATCAAGAGAAAAAGTTGCGAAATAAGAGTAATGCCGACATTATTATTATTCCGAGTTATTACAAAAATTTTGTTTGGGATCGAACGTATAATTTACGTTGGGACATTACACAAGGTTTAAAATTAGAATACCAATCAGTCGCTAATACATTTATGAATGAATTGCCGGGCGGTGTCGGAACCGATAAATGGGGAACCAAACAAGAGAAAAAGCAAACATTAACGAAACAATTCTTTAACGGCGGCACATACAAAGGTTATAACCAACGATTGTTGTTGAATTATACGGTACCTTTGAATAAGTTACCTTTGACCGATTGGATTACGTTGACGGGACAATATCAAGGAAACTATACATGGACGGCAAACTCGTTGGCATTGCGTGATACCTATGGAAATACCATCGAAAATTCTGCCACTATTTCTATCAACGGATCCATTAAATTTACTACTTTATATAATAAGATTCCGTATCTGAAAAAATTGAATAGTTCGCGTTCTCGCGTCACCAAACCCACACCGAAAAAAGCTGCTTCTGATACCACAACGATAGCCAAGAAAAAAGAGGGACCGTCGTTTGGTAAAAAATTCGGCGACGGTGTTTTGAAATTTTTGATGATGGTGAAAGATGTGTCCGGAAGATACCAACGTGTGGAAGGAACCATGTTGCCGGGCTTTATGAAAGATCCCGGATTATTTGGTGTCAACGGCGGGGCGCCGGGTTGGGATTTCGTTTTCGGATGGCAAGAAGACGATTTCGTTGAACGCGCCATCATGCACGAATGGTTGACGACCGACACCAATTTTAATACTGCATTTGCCAAAAAGTTGAACGAGACTTTCAACGCTAAAGCAACTATTGAACCTTTCAGAGATTTTCGTATCGAATTGACAATGAATCGACAATATACAGAAAATCATGCAGCTTATATGGTTGCCAATTCTGACGGAACTTTTTCGGATCCCACCAATCCAACGATCAACGGATCATTTAATATGACCACCTTAATGATTGGAACCAGTTTTTCAAAAGTTAATGTTCGGACTGCCTTTTCTGAAGTTTACGATAGGATGAAAGAGTATCGACAAACGATTGCCTTCATAGTTGCTAATGAAAATCAAAATTGGGTGATTAATCCCGAAGACATCGATAATCCAAAACCTGTTACCGATTCAACAGGATTTCCGTCAGGATACGGACCGACTTCGCAAGATGTACTGCTCTATTCATTTTTAGCCGCTTATCAAGGAAAAGATGTCAATAAAATGGATGTCAATAAAGTTTTCCCCTCTATGCCTTTACCGAATTGGCGTATATCGTGGAAAGGATTAACCAAAATTGAACCGTTCAAAAAATGGTTTAAAAACTTTACCGTCAATCATAATTATACATCTACCTATAGTATTTCAGGATTTCAAAATAATCTAAACTATCGCGAAGATGCGATTAATAATGATCCTCTTGCCAAAAATGAATTTAATAACTATATTTCGAAATTTAACCTCGGGCAAGTATCTTTGATTGAGCAATTTACACCGTTGATCGGTTTTGATATGACACTGCATAACAGCATTACCTTGCGATTGGAATATAAACGTACACGTAATTATTCGATGAGTTTTGTCAATAACCAATTGACCGAACAACGAGCTGTTGAATGGTCGGTAGGAGCGGGATACATTATCAACAAAATGCCGGTGTTATTCAAAACACGACATCCCGAAACCAGTTTGAAATTGAGTTTGGATGTGGGCATCAGAGATAATGCCACTACATTACGGCGTTTGGATTCCGGCATTGATGAAATTTCGCAAGGCAATTGGGCGCTCACGATCAATTTTGCTGCCGACTATAAATTAAGCAGAACTGTAACAGCAAGACTTTATTTCGATCGTAACCAAACCAATCCGTATGTGGCATTACAATATCGAACAACTAACACAGAAGCAGGCGTTAGCGTCATCTTTTCGTTAGCGCAATAAAAAATTATTTTATTGCGTTTCATATAAAAATTGTTTGTACCTTTGCACACTCAAAAAATAAAAATTTTTTAAAGATGAATATACCGACTAATATCAAGTACACAGAATCCCACGAATGGATTAAAGTTAATGGAAATGAAGCCTTTGTAGGCATCACAGATTTTGCACAAAACGAATTGGGCGACATCGTATTTTTGGATGTTGATAGCGAAGGTGAGACCTTTCAACAAGGAGAAGAGTTTGGTGCCATCGAAGCCACCAAAACTGTTGCAGACGTAAAAATGCCAGTTGACGGAGAAGTATTAGAAGTCAATGAAAAAGCAAAACAAGACGGTTCTATCATCAACAAAGATCCCTATGGAGAAGGTTGGATTATCAGAATCAAAATGAACAATCCGGCACAAGTAGAGGGTTTATTAGATGCCGCTGCTTACGAAAAAATCATGCACTAATTTTTCAGATGACGGTTCGTATCCGAAATCAAAAATAATAAAAATTAAAAGAAATGGAACCGAAAAAAACACCAAAAGCAGATTTGGAAAACAAAAAAATGGTTTTTTTCCAAATCGGGTTGATTATTGCCTTGGCTATTACCTATATGGGTTTTGAATGGAAAACTTATGATAAACAAGATGTTGAAGAATTTCAACGTGTTGAGGTAGAAGTAGAGGAAGAGATGGTCGAAATTACTCAACAAGATCAAAAATTACCTCCTCCGCCACCGCCACCGCCACAACAATCCATTGTTATGCTGAATATTGTAGAAGATGACGCCGATGTAGATGTTGATATTGATTTTTCTTCTGAATCGGACGAAGGTATGGAGATGGAAGTCTATACACCACCCGTTCAACAAAATGTAGAAGAAGAAGAGGTGGTTGAAGAAGAAATCTTCATCGTTGTAGAAGCACAACCTGAATACCCGGGTGGAGATGCAGCACGTATGAAATTTTTGCAAGAGAATTTGAAATATCCTCAAATGGCAAAAGAAAGCGGCATCCAAGGAACTGTATATGCAACTTTTGTTGTTGAAAAAGACGGACGTATCACCGATGTCAAAATCTTAAGAGGTATTGGCGGCGGTTGCGACGAAGAGGCTATCCGCGTTATCAAAATGATGCCGAAATGGAAAGCCGGACAACAAAGAGGTAAAGGTGTTCGTGTTCAGTTTAACCTACCTATTAAATTTACGTTACAAGGTTAATAACGAAAGCATTTGTAAAATGTCGAAGCCCGTTTTTCAAAGTTTGAAAA
Source organism: Bacteroidales bacterium (assembly GCA_028710155.1). Taxonomy (GTDB): domain Bacteria; phylum Bacteroidota; class Bacteroidia; order Bacteroidales; family WRLA01; genus WRLA01. Next base: position 7,509 of record JAQUSR010000063.1, read on the forward strand.
GCGGGCTTTTTTAGTGCCTTACATCCAAGTAAAAAGGCAACCTTTTAGATGCCAATTAATGTTAAAAAATTAATTATTGATATTAGCTAAATTATGTACTTTTGCACATCGTAATTTTGTTTTTAATTTACAAAATTACAATAACTATTGGCAGACACTTATGCCTGTCCTAATCATTTTTTTCAGACAGTAGTAAAAATTATTGAAAATGAACAAGACATCTGAAATCAAAAAAAAACTCAGCAGAGTCTTTGATGACAATCTGAAAACGCACCAATGGAAAAACATAGTGGATTACATCATTATGTTTTTCATATTAATCAGTACATTAGAAGTTTTTCTTTCGACATATACTACTATAGTGGAGAAATATTCTGAATGGCTAATGATTGTTGATTATGTAACCATTGCGTTTTTTACTATTGAGGTTTCGCTCCGCATTTGGACATGCGGCGAAATAGATCAGAAATACAAGGGATGGAAAGGGAAACTTCGCTATTGTTTTAGTTTTTATGGCTTGATTGATATTTTATCGACCTATCCGTTCTATATTCATTTCTTTATGCCTATTCCTTACAATGCATTGAAAATATTGCGAATAGCACGAGTTCTTCGCTTGTTCCGTTTTATGAAATCGTTTCATTTGCTCGCAGAAGCTTGTAGTTCCAAGAAAAAGGAGATGTGGATTTCGGTTCAATTTCTGTGCGTTATCACGTTTATTTTGTCGTTGCTACTTTACTTCGTAGAACATGAGGCACAGCCCGATGTTTATAGTGATGGAATGAAGTCGGTGGTATGGGCGTTTGCTCAATACATTGGCGATCCGGGAGGATTTGCAGAGTTTTCTCCTATCACGTTTTGGGGGCGAATCATTGCTTGCATCATAGGAATCTTAGGAATAGCCATTTTTGCAGTCCCTGCAGGTTTGATTGGTTCGGCTTTTATCGATGTGATGGATGCACACAAACAAGAAGAGATCGACAAAAAAAATATTGATCATATCAATAACGCTTTTGTTCGCCAACGTTGTCGATATACAAATTTTTTGTATGTACCACGTTATGTGTCGATTATGAATATCCAAGCGTCGCAAGAATTGAGCTCATCTGAAATTATTGCTGCAGTTAGGCAGAGTCAAACGCTTCGCTTACGAAATACTGCAACAACTTGTCCTATGACAGAAAGACCTACTGATAATTTGGTCGTTGAGCATTTTGTAGTTAATAAGTTTTATGGTTCAATGATTGACCGTCATTCAAAAGTAACCATTGTTTCTACTTCAAGCGTTTCGGAAGCCGCTACCGGTAATTTTTCTTATTACTTAGCAAAAATCGGAGGATTTAATTATGTAAGCAAGGAAATCGAATATTGTCCGGAGAAACCTGTCACATATTATAATATTGAATCACACGATCAATGCCATAATTTACCTTTATTTTTGGAAGACATCAATACATTAAGCCAAAAAGAAGGTAGTTGGGTGATTTTTATTCTGTCGGCAAGCGGTAATCAAGAACCTGTTTATCCTACTGATATTCACTATGTTTACGGTTTAGCAAAAGGTGTAGAAGACTATAATGATCCAAAAAGCACTTTACGAAATCCCGATACTTTTGAAGCCATGTATCAATATTTGACACAAAAAATTCAGGATCAGTTTGAAATTGAATCCGACAAACAGAAATATTACTCGGGAAGTTCATCAAAAAATATTGCACGGCATATCGAAGGTTTACCTAATGCGTTTACAATCAGAATTTCGTGGGCAATTACATGTTGGGATTTGCGCTATATTGACATTGCAAAAACGATGGCAGACGCATTTAATCAGTTTTTTGAACCGGATGTCAATAAAAAATATGATGCCGACTTGAAGCGAAAAGGTTTTGGATATTCGGAGAATCCAAACGACCTTTAACATTCAACGCGTCTTTGTTTCGTGTTACCTGAATCTTTGGAACTAATTTTTTGCCAATCATCTTTTATTGCACGCCTTAAAAGGCTTGTTCTAATGCTTCATATTTGTTGAAATCGAAGCGTTTGCGTTTACTGCCTAATTTTTTTAATTTATTCTTTGTCAATAAGTTCCAGTATTTCTATTTAGTTCAACTTCGTAAAAGCAAAATGTTGATCATATATTATTGATTATCAAATATTTATTCGAATATCTCCAAAAAGTGCAGAAAACAGAATAATTGTACTGAACATTTCTTACAATAAAGTGTATTAAGCAAAAGTATTAAACAAAACAGCAGTTAACTAGGTTTTAAAAAATTATGTACTTTTGCACATCGTATTTTTGTTTTATATTGTAATTGGCAAAATTACATAATAATAGGGCAGATACTAATTGCCTTTCCTTTTTATTAATCGAACAACAATGAAATAAATGATAGTTATGACCAATAAAGACAAACCCGAAACATTTACCGACGAACAAGGAGTTGAATATGGCAATTACGGCAATTTATTAAAAAAAGCCCCGAATGGATTTACAGAATTTACAATACCCGATTCTGTTAAGGAAATAGGAGAGTGTGCATTTTCGGGTTGCATCAGTTTGCAAAGCATCACTATTCCCGATTCGGTTACAGATATTGGAGAGAGTGCATTTGAAGGATGTAGCAGTTTGCAAAGCATCATTATTCCCGATTCGGTTACGTATATTGAAGATAGTGCATTTTCTCGTTGCAGTAGTTTGCAAAGCATTAATATTCCCAATTCTGTTATAGAAATCGGAGATTGGGCATTTTGGCAATGCAGCAGTTTGCATAGTATAAATATTCCTGATGCTATTAAAGAAATCGGAGATTGGGCATTTTGGCAATGCAGTAGTTTGCAAAACATCACTATTCCCGATTCGGTTACATATATTGGATATAGTGCATTTGAAGGATGCAGCAGTTTGCAAAGCATCAAAATTTCCAATTCTATTAAGAGAATTAGTGTACATGTATTTTCCGGTTGCAGCAGTTTGAAAAACATTAATCTTCCCGATTCTGTTACAGAAATAGAAATTGAAGCATTTTTGGATTGCAGAAGTTTGCAAAGTATTAATATCCCCGATTCTGTTACAAATATTGAAGATAATGCATTTCAGGGGTGCAGCAGTTTGCAAAGCATCATTATTCCCGATTCTATAACAAAAATTGAAGATGAAACATTTAAAAATTGCAGCAGCTTGCAAAGCATCACTATTCCAGATTCTGTTACGGAAATTGGAGATGGTGTATTTTCCGGTTGCAGCAGTTTACAAAATATAAAAGTATCTGATAATGTTAATAAAGAGGTTTTGCAAAAAATATTGAATGATATTGAACGTGATATAAAAAGATTAAACAAATTTAGAGAGCAGTTGACTGCAGTGAAGCCGTAATCGCCTTCGGATAACGGCTTGCCTTTATTTAAAAGATATTTTAAAGTGTTTTATGCCAAATTTAAAAGTTGAAAATACGGAAATAGATGTAAGTGAACAATCGTTTGTCAGTGAAGCCAAACAGATTGTGCAGAAAGGCAGGCAGCAAGCCTACGCTGCCATTAATTCGGCAATGGTTGAAACATATTGGCAACTCGGGCGGCGTATTGTGGAGCAGGAACAAGCGGGCAGAGAACGTGCCGATTATGGAACACACCTTTTGAACGTGCTTTCCGATGATCTTACGCGTGAATTTGGAAAAGGTTTCACGGCAAGGGCTTTGCGCTATTTTCACCAATTTTATCTTGCCTTTCAGACTGCCGAAATTTGGAACACGCGTGTTCCATTTCTCACTTGTTTGCACTAACCAAACCAACGGAAAACAATTAAAGTGAACTATTTATAGCAAAGAATGATTGTTTATATTTATTTAAGTGCTGCAAAAAAGTGTGAAAAATAGATAATTGGTTTCTTGACTTCTTTGGAAAGATTTTTTACTAATTTTGCATTATCAAAATTTTAACAATTTAGGTGCATTTATCCCTTGAATTATACAGTTTTAAACTTAGTTTACTCCTTGAAAAAGTAAAATAGTAAATGAATTAATGAATGCAAAAGAATGATATACCGATAAATAGATAAAAGTTTTTTTGAAAGGAAAAATATTAAAAATAAATCTTTAAATTTGCAACCTTAATTCTGACAAGTTTTGTTTTACGGTATTTACTGAATTTGAAGGGATGAGAGTATAATTAGATAATAAAGTTTAAGCGAATGAAAAATAGAATTTAAAAAGACATATATTAAAGCGTTTTAGCTTTATTCTTTCTATCCTAAAGTTTGGCGACTAAGAGTGCTGAAAGAAATAAGTTGAGATGCTCACGCCATAGCGTGGGCTTAACTTATTTTCGTAGCACAAGGTTACGCCAAACACCAAGGATAGCGGGAACAGTTAAGTTCGCGCTTTTTTTGTTATTTACATAAAGTTGATTTTGAAAAACAACAACTATTTGAATATTTATAAATTACGATAACAAAACCATGAACAAGAAAAATTTGTTGAAGCCCATCGTATTGGGAATTATGATTTTACTTTTTTTCTCACAATGCCAAAGTGGAGGTAAGAAAAATGAAATAAATCGAAAAAAAACGAATACAAATGAAATATCACAAAATACGTTTGTGAAGCCTATAATTAATGTTTATATTGAAAATTCAGGCAGTATGGATGGATATGTAAAGGGTGTGACAGAGTTTGAGCAAACCGTCTATAGTTATTTAAGCGATATAAAAATTTCTGATCTAACGGATAGTTTAAATCTATTGTATATAAATAGTAAGACAATACCATGGGGATCGGATATCGCTGATTTTATTGAGAAATTGGAACCGGCAACATTTAGACTAAGAGGTGGTAATAGACAAACAACAGATATATCAGACTTATTGAAAATAATCTTATCTGAAACAAAAGAAAATCATGTATCCATATTTATTTCAGATTGCATATTTTCGCCGGGAAAGAGCAGAAATGCAGAACAATATCTTGTTAAACAGCAAATTGGAATAAAAACGAATATGGCTGAATATTTAAAAAAACACACAAATACGGC
>JAQUSR010000204.1 GCA_028710155.1 Bacteroidales bacterium
CTTTCAGTTTGCCCACTTCTGTGTTGAGAAGTTCATAACTTCCGGAAGTCGTGTTATCGAGCAAGCCGAGAATATTCAACAATGTGGATTTTCCGCATCCCGATGGTCCCATAACGGCAACAAATTCACCGTCTTTGATTTCGAACGACACCTTGTCTAAGGCTGAAGTAATGATCTCTTCCGTTCTAAATTCTTTTACTAAATTTTCTACTTTTAACATGATTACTTTTTTTTGAGTTATTAATTATTTAATTCATTATCATATATTTCTATTCCGTAAACATCAAAACTTCTACATCTCCGTAATTGTCGTAGCCCGAAGTGATCACCTTTTCGCCTGCTTCTAAACCTTCCAACACTTCGTAGTATTGCGGATTTTGTCTTCCGATTTTGATGGAACGTTTGTAGGCTTTGCTACCGTCGCTTGACACCACAAAAATCCAATTTCCACCCGTTTTTTGATAAAATGTTCCACGCGGAATCAACACAGATTCTGTTGGTTGACCCAATTGTAAATTCAAATAGTATGTTTGTCCGCTGCGAATATTTTCGGGATAGGTTCCCACCAATTTGAAATCGGCTTTAAATCTTCCTTCTCTCACTTCCGGATACACTTTGCGAAGGCTGGCATTGAAAATTTCGTTTTGACGTTCAAAAGTGGCATCAAGACCGGCGGTAATGCGATCGATATAATGTTCATCTATTTGAGCCTCAATTTTATAATTCGAGAAATCGTTGATTTGTCCGATTTTCATTCCGGCACCCACCGATTGTCCGAGAACCACATCCAAAAGTCCTAACTCGCCATCAATCGGTGCTTTAATCATCAGATTATCTTTCCGTTGACGAATCATCATCATATTCAATTGCATATTTTTCAAACTCTCTTCCATTCGGGTAATTTCGATAGAACGATATAAACTATCTTGCTTTTGACGATTCCGAATCAATTTTAACTTGTCGAGTGCCAATTCGTATCTTTCTTTGGCTTGAAGATAGTTTTCGCGAGCAATCAACGAATCGCGATACAACGCCGCATTTTGTTCGTAAGCTCTTTTCAATTGTTTAACATCTAATTGATATTGAAGACGTTCTTGCTCCACACTCAATTTTTGTTGTTCCATTGAAATCATGGTGTTACGAAGAATATTTTCCTTTTCGGCAAGGTCGGCTTCCGAATTTAAAATCTGCAAATCGAGTGTGGCGTTGCTCAAAATAATGATAACATCGCCTTTTTTGACAGTGCTACCCTCTTCTATAACAATTTGTTCCACAACGCCGCCTTCCAACGGACTGATTTGCACGGTGGTAATCGGCTGCACTTGTCCGTTGACACGAATATAATCGTTAAACTCACCCTGTTGAACAGTGCTAATCGTAACCGTTCGTGAATCAATACGTTGTGTAGAGCTGTTATCTCTAAATATCAGCCATAACACAAAAATAACAAAAGCGGCTATCAAAAAATATTTGATATTTTTCTTCTGAAAAACAGCTTTAAAACCTGATTTCTTTTCAATTTTGCGATCCATTTTATTGCAATTTTAATTCTTAATTTTTATTCAATCTCAACAATTTAATCAACTTCAACATTTTCAACAACTTCAACATTTTCAACAAGTTAAACAAGTTAAACAAGTTAAACAATTTCAACAAATTAAACAAGTTAAACCTTCAACCTCTTCTATTCCAAATACCCGTCCCCTTTATAATATTGTACAACTTTATATTTCAAATTATACTGAAAAAAAGCATTCAAACGTTCAGCCTCTGCCAATAACACATTGTTGGAGCTGGTTTGCAGTTCAATGGCAGAAATCAAACCCTGCTCATATTTTTTTTGATTAAGTTTATGTGCCACACGTTGTGCAGCGGCTCTTTTGTCTGCTTGAACGAAGGCTTTCATGGCACCTTCTTTATCTTGAACTGCCAATTCAATTTCCACTTCAACATTTTTCATGTTATCCTCATAGCGGTAACGGGCAATGTTGAGGTTGTTTTTGTTACGGCGAATATTCGATTGACGTTCCAAGCCGCTAAAAATCGGAATAAACATACTCAGTTGAACATATTGTCCCTGACGACTTTTAATCTGATCCCAAAACGGGTCGCTGGGATAACTGCCGTCCAAAGCCTGTGCATAGTTGGTGGAATAGGAAGCATAAGCACTCAATTGCGGAGCCAATTTCCATTTCGAAGTCATCAAGGTTAGTTGTGCTTCACGAATTTTATTTTCTGAAATCAAAATCGTAGGAAGATAACTTTTAGCATTTTCGGCAATGTTGCTAATATTTTCATCTGTTCCCGTTGCATCAATTTTGACAATCAGGTCGCGTTCAATGCTCAACGAATCTTGAAGCGGAAAAAACATCTTTTGTTTCAGCACCGACATAGCGTTGTCAAAATTATTCTGCATTTTGATCAAATTGTAGTCTTTTTCGGCAACGGTAGCTTCCATCTCTGCAACATCGGAAAAACCTTTCAACCCTTGCGATTCCTGACTTTGCGTTAACAAAAGATTGGCTTGTGCCTCTTGCAATTGTTGTTTTCCTAAATCGCTCATTTTCATGTAATACAACACGTTATAATAGGATTGAATCACTTCTAAACAAATATCATCTTCAATTTGTTGCGTTTCGGCAACGCCCATTGCTTTGGCATTTTTGGCAATTCTATAATTATTGACCACATTAAAACCATTGAAAAGCACATATTCGGCTGAAAGTGAATAGTTATT
>JAQUSR010000205.1 GCA_028710155.1 Bacteroidales bacterium
CGGAAGTATTGCCTATGATGCACGCATGCAATCGGAGCAAAGCCAGGAGTATTCCTATTTAAATACAAACTCGGACACAGAAAAAGACACCCTGTACATGGCTGAAACAACCGAAAACCTGTACCGTTCATTTATTGATGAAAACGAGTAAGAACAACATGAAAAACAAAAACATCATCATCTGGATTCTGGCCATCATCAGCACTGTTTCGACAACTGCACTGATTACGCTATGGCTCATCAGACCTGCGGCACCTGATATGCAACCCTTTCATCATTCAAAAAACAAGCAACACGAAAAATCGTTTTGTTGTGAGAAAAAAATGATGGATAGGTTGAATCTGAATGCAGAACAAAAAGATAAATTTCTTGCCCAGCGCGATTCACATCACAAAAAAATCGATCCGGTGTTTGATTCACTGAGATCATTGCGCACAAAACTCTTTGATGAGCTGGACAAAGATGCACCCGATTCAGCAATCATTAATTCCTGTATTAATAAAATTTCAGAACAGGAAGCCATCGTTCAGCGCGAAGGAGTTGAGAACATACTCTCAATGAAAAAATTTCTCAATCCATCGCAGTTCGACACTCTGATCACCATTCATTCGCATGCCATGATGCCCATGGGCAAAGGGATGCCGAAGGATATGCAGCAACATTGCAACAAAAACGAAAACAAATAAAAACAAACAACATGAAACAGATTTTTTTAATGGCGATTATTGCATTTTTTGCAGTAACAATCAGCACGGCTCAGACACAACAGGGACAGCCCAAAGCCAATTGCGGACAAGGTATGCAAATGCACCAGGGCGGCGGCGGATGCAACTGTATCCCCAATCTCACCGATGAACAGATGAAAAAAATGGAACCGCTGAAACTGGCTTTCCACAAACAAAAATTCGAAATCCACAATCAGATCAAAGCCAAAGAAGCACAGCTTATTGTTGTGTCAACCGGTGACAAAATAAACAAAGAAGAAGCATACAAACTGATTGAAGAAATCGCAGCACTGAAAGCTTCACTGGAAAAAGCACAGTTTGATCATAGAATGGCTGTCAGAGCTTTGCTGACACCGGAACAACAACTTGCATTTGACATGCATGTTGCTAAAGGTGGTGACAAATGTGGTGATAAAAAAGGAGCTGATAACAACTGCAAACCCCAGGGTGGACAGGGCTGCGGACAGGGACAAATGATGGGCGGCAAATGCCAGGGACAAGGTAATATGCAGGGAGGTTCATGCTGCCCGGATGGTCAGAAAGCAGCTGGATGCTCCGGATCAGGAAAAGGAATGCAGCAGGGACAAGGCGGTTGTTCAGGAAAATAATTCCGCTTTCAATATTAGTTAAAAGCCTTCCTTTTGGAGGGCTTTTTTGTTTTATGGAAATAATTAAAATTACTAAATACCTCCAATAGTTTTGCGAATAGAATTTGCGACATCCGGAGGATGTCAACCAATAATAGCGTCCGGCAAAGCCGGATGTAATAGTGCAAGCAAACAAGACCCTGTCAGGGTCCAATGCACATGGATCATAAATTTTTTGACCCAAAAGACGTCCTTTATTAGACCTCTACGAGGTCGTTTTTGTTCTATCTTTTTCCCGACCTTGCAGGCCGCGCTATGATTGTTTGACCCGCGCTGCAGGTCGGAAAAATCAAATAATTCATCTAAATTAGACTTTGCAAATTTATGTTCGCTTTCGCCACAAGTAAGATAATAGGGTCCTTGTTAACTCACCCAAAATCATGAGGCAAATCCAGTAGAAAAAACTATGATATTCTGCACGAGGAATAATCAATATTAAAATCGAAATGATAATAGTAGAAAATAAAATCGTTGATAATCCTCTACGAAAATAATACTCCACAAGCGTTTCGGATTGTTTCTGCTGCATAAAAAGATCGATTAAAGTAATGATGGAAAAAATTGTAAGCCCGACCTTAATGCTCTCTAATAATAGGAATTCCATATCAATAGAAACTAAACCTTCTCTAAAGATAAAAATACTTGTAATTGATCGAAATACTAATATCAAGGGAATGTAAATAAGATTAATCAATATATTCATCTCAAAGAATATTTGGTTTCAGTGTAATCACATTTTATTTATATTGTCAAGAACATGAATATGTTTGAAATTTGGAAGACTATAAACCATAAATTCTTTGGAAATATAGGGTAGATAATAAATTAAAATATGGTCGTATCTTGGATAATAAAGAAAGTTCAGAAATTGTAGAACATAAACATTTCTAAACCTGTTCAACTTATAAATATCCATTGGTAAAAAATCGAATGCATTCAAAAGATTTGTATCGATTGGAATGTCTACTTCAACAATTCTATCATTTCCACCAAAAGAACAAACAACCTCTCGTTCAAATTTAAGTTGATACTTTTCACGGTTTTTAAACTCACCGAAAATATGAATATGCAATGTGTCATTAATCTGACAGAACATGGAGTTGCATCCTGCTAAAAAAATAAAAACCACAAAGTACTTCATTATTATTCAATGTCTATTTTCCCAACAGCACTACCACCTGCGCAGATATTGCTTCGCCGCGTCCGACGGCATCGACACCTTCGTTGGTTTTGGCTTTCACCGATACATGACTGCGGTCGGTATTCAGTGCAGCCGCAATGTTTTCGGCCATCTGCAATTTATAAGGCATCAGCTTGGGACGCTCGGCAACAACAACAGCATCGATATTCAAAATTTCGTA
>JAQUSR010000206.1 GCA_028710155.1 Bacteroidales bacterium
GTTTAATGTCAGAAAGTTGCCAATCCATTCCAAACTGTGCTTTGGCTTTTTGTAAGGCTTCTTCGGGCGAAGTGGCAACCACCATCTCTTTGTTGGGAAGATAATACACCGGAATCCGATGTCCCCACCAAAGTTGGCGACTGATACACCAATCGTGGCAGTTTTCCATCCAATGGCGATAAGTGTTTTTGAACTTAGCGGGATGAAATTGAATGGTGTCGTTCATCACTACTTCCAAGGCAGGTTTCGACATATCACCCATTTTCAAAAACCATTGTAATGAGAGTTTTGGTTCAATCACTACATCGGTTCTTTCTGAAAAGCCTACTTTATTGATATAATCTTCAATTTTGACGATATGCCCGTTTTCTTGTAATTCTTTGGTGATTTTTTCACGAACAACGAAACGATCTTCGCCAACATATCGTTGAGCATTAGCATTTAATGTGCCGTTAGGATTGAAAATATCGATGGAGTCCAATTTGTGTTTGATACCGATATTATAGTCGTTGATGTCGTGTGCAGGTGTGATTTTCAGACATCCTGTACCAAATTCCATATCTACATATTCGTCTTCAATGATGGGGATGCTGCGATGGAGCAACGGAACCAAAACGCGTTTTCCTTTTAGATGTTTGAAACGTTCATCATTGGGATTGATGCAAACGGCAGTGTCGCCCAAGATGGTTTCGGGACGTGTAGTGGCAATGGTAACCCATTCGTCATCAGTGCCTTCAATTTGATAGCGGATGTAATATAGTTTGGAGTGCAACTCTTTGTAAATCACCTCTTCATCGGAGAGTGCCGTTAAAGCTGCCGGATCCCAATTAACCATTCGTACACCTCTGTAAATCAGTCCTTTTTCATACAAATCGATGAAAACTTTGATGACAGATTCAGAACGGGCTTCATCCATTGTAAAAACGGTTCTATCCCAATCGCAAGAAGCACCTAATTTCTTGAGTTGCTGTAAGATGATTCCTCCGTGTTTGTGTGTCCATGCCCAAGCATGTTCCATAAATTCGTCGCGTGTGAGGTCGGTTTTGTTGATGCCTTCGCTTTTCAATTTTGCCACCACTTTAGCTTCGGTAGCAATAGAGGCATGATCGGTTCCGGGAACCCATAACGCATTGAATCCCATTAATCTGGCACGTCTAATCAATACATCTTGAATGGTGTTATTCAACATGTGTCCCATGTGTAAAATTCCGGTTACATTGGGCGGCGGAATGACGATGCAAAACGGTTTTCTATGATCTGGTTCTGAATGAAATAGATGGTTTTTTGTCCATAAGTCGTACCATTTCGACTCTGTTTCTTGTGGACTATACTTGGAAGGAATATCCATTGTTTAAAAATATTTATCTGTTACTCAAATATTTACCATCAAAGATGGTTTTCTTAATAAATGGTTGCAAAGGTAGATTTTTTTGGGTAAAGTTTGTGTGGAACTTTAATATAAAGAGGCTATTTTTTTGGAAAATCTCTAAAACTGAAATAGCAACGTTCCCACATTAAAATGACAATACCTACAACAGCATTGGGGATGGATTGTGGAATGATTCCGATGGCCCATATTATTAAAAATAAAATGTAATATAATTGAGTGAATTTAATCCACGGTTTGTGTTTGCGTTGGGCATACGCAATCAATGGAAACAAAAGTAATGGATTAGTCCACAATAAATTATAATTAGCATAAGTGGTTTGGTGGTCGGTAAATCCCCACAAAAATATCATCAACAAACTGATGAATATAAGGATGGAAAAAAACAAATAGGTGAAAAATCTAATTGTTTTTTGCATTTTATGATGGATGTCTAAAAAGAAAATCAGTATAGTTAAAAATGCGAAAACGTATAGTGGAACATTTTGTAAATCATATTTTTTAACGGGTTCTATTTGAACTAATTGTTCGGGTGGACTCAATAAGGGATGAGACAACAAATCAATAACTGTTGCATGGCTTAAATTTTGTTGTAGATAAGCGGGAATGAACATTTGTTCTCTGACAGTTGCAATATGGTCTAAACGAGATCCTAAAACAATGTTGATAAGTAGATTATACCACGGCTTATCAAGTTGATATGACGTAATGATTTCACGAAAAGTGAGTGAATCTTGGGCAACGGGATAGATCAGCACGGTATCTAATGTTTTTTCGAATAAATCACGTGGACGTGTAGCACAATTATCGAAAACAAAATCGTAATAATAATCGCGATTTTCTGGTTGTAAAGAATATTTTATCTGTTCAAAAAGACGATCTTTTTGATTGTCGTTCAATAAAATTTCTTGTGAAATTAATGTTTTCCCTTCAGCTTTAACACTTGTGATAAAATCGGTGGTATTCCAACAACCGGTAGTATAAAGCATTTTTCCTAAGGTAAAATTGAGATAAAAATCGGGCTGATTAAAGTCAAATACACCCCAATCAATCACGAAATCAACTTGTGCGGCAGTATCTACAACACGAACACCGGAGTGTCCGTACAATTCATACGCTTCGTCTCCGGCTCCAATTGTCAGCAGATAAAATTTCTGATTGGCAAAAAGCGTTGAGAAAGAGATGAAGAACATCAAAAGTGTTAGAAGCAAATGATGATTACGCATAGTAGTTGATTTTTTTTTGAAAGATAACAACTTCGTTTATTGCTTAACAAATTTTTTCGTAACGGATCCTTCTGTTGTTTGAATTTCTATGAAATAAATTCCTCATGACAAA
>JAQUSR010000064.1 GCA_028710155.1 Bacteroidales bacterium
ATGGAGTGGCAAAGGTCAGTTTATGGTGGCTTATCAAGCACCACAAAGCATTTTGGGTTATGATTGTGATGCTTTGATTGAAGCCGACAATAACAGTAAAGATGCTATGGCTGATCCTATTTCACATCCGGTTTTAGCCAATTTAACGCTCATTGGCAACAATTCCGAAATCGAAAAACGCGGTATTCGTTTGCGTGCCGGAACACACGTTTCGCTTTATAACGTCTTAGTTAAAGGAAAAGCAAAATCGTTAACAACGCAAACACCTGAAACAGAATCGAGTTTGGTGGATGGAACTTCTATCTTAGACTATGTTTATCTTGAAAATACAGTGGTGAGCGAAGATGGAGGCTATTCAGAAACCTTATTCCTTGAAAATGGCAACAATAACATTCATCAAAACATCACGTTGAGTGATATTTTCAAAGGTACTATAGCAGGTGGCAAAAACATGAACGAGTTGGATTCTTTCTTTTCAAATGCCGCATATAAAGGGGCTGTAGCTACTTCAGATGATTGGACTCAAGGATGGGTTCGATAATTACTAATCGTTTTCGTGAAAGACTGTTCCGGAAGGAGCAGTCTTTTTTTTTATTAAATGTGATTTGTAACAATATTGTAACAAAGGAAATTTAATTTTGCACACTCAAAAAATTAAGTTATGGCAAACGAGCGAATTTTAGTGGTAGACGATGAAGAAGATTTGTGTGAAATTTTAAAATTTAATTTACAACAAGCAGGATTTCAGACAGATACAGCATTGTCGGCAGAAGAGGCTTTGACAATGAATGTAGCACAATACGATTTGATTTTGTTGGATGTAATGATGGGCGAGATGTCGGGTTTTCAAATGGCATCGATAGTGAGAAACAGCAAGTTGACTGCACATATTCCCATTATTTTCTGTACCGCCCGCGAAACCGAAGAAGATACCTTGAAAGGATTGAATTTAGGTGCCGATGACTATATAGCCAAGCCGTTTTCTGTTCGCGAAGTGGTGGCGCGTGTCAAAGCTGTGTTGAGACGCACCTCACGTCAAAATATTAAAAAAGAGACTGATGAAAAACAATTCATTCAATATGAAACACTTAAAATGGATTTGGTGGGCAAAAAAGTAACCATTAACGGAAAAAATGTGGAGCTGACCAAAACCGAATTTGAAATTTTGCGGCTTCTTTTGCAGCATCCGGATGTAGTGTTTAGTCGCGAAGATTTGTTGAAACGTGTTTGGTCAGACGAGGTGTATGTGAATGATCGCACGGTTGATGTTCATATTACCCGTTTGCGAAAAAAAATTGTTCCGTATGGAAATCATCTTGTTGCCCGCTTGGGTTATGGCTATTGTTTTGAAATGTAAATAGTTGAAATTATTGATAATCAATTACTATTACTATGTATTTGAAATTTCATTTCGGTTTTCACAGAAAGTTATTTTATTCGGTGATAACGGTTTTTGTAGCGTTGATGCTATTTTTTTCGTGGTATCAATATCATCGCGAAAAACAATACAAAGAGTCGTTGATGAATATGCGTTTGCTGACGTATAATGATGATTTGAATGCTCTGTTACAAGATCATTTTTCGATGGATTCGTTGAGAATTGTTGAGCCTTATCGTGTTACGATTTTTGACTTTTCGGGCAATGTGTTGTTCGATTCCAAAGGAACGGAGATAGCAAAAACGGTCAATCATATTGATCGTCAAGAAGTTAAAGATGCGTTGCAACGAGGCACCGGATACGATGTTCGCCGACACTCAAAAATCACAGACGAAACCTATTTTTATGCCGCAAAAAAATACGATAACTATATCATTCGATCGGCATTATCATACGATATTTCATTGATTAACAGCTTGAAAGCAGATGCAACATTCATTTGGATAACGTTGATTATTATTGTGTTGTTGGGAATTGTTTTTTATCAAGTAACGCAACGGTTAGGTAAAAACATTCGACAACTCAACGATTTTGCCATGCGTGCCGACCGAGATGAAGTTTTGGAAGAAACCATCAAATTTCCATTGAATGAATTGGGTGAGATTTCACAACATATTGTGCAGATTTACAATCGATTGATGACAACAAAAAAAGCGCTTGAAAAGGAAAAAGATTTGGTGGCACAACATCAAGACGAACAAGCCCGCATTAAACGTCAGTTGACGCAAAACATTGCTCACGAGCTGAAAACGCCGGTGAGTAGCATTCAAGGCTATTTGGAAACGATCATCAACAACAAAGATTTGCCCGAAGCCCAAAAAGATGCGTTTATTGAACGCTGTTTTCAACAAAGCACGCGGTTGGCGGCACTTTTGCACGATATTTCCAACCTCACTCGTTTAGATGAAGCCTCTGAATTGATAGAAATTGAAAAAGTTAATGTGTCAGAAATTATTTCCAACGTATTGAAAGATGTGGCGCTCAACCTGAATGAGAAACAGATGACCGTTAAAAGTAATACTTCCGATAAACATATAGAAATAATAGGAAATCAATCGCTTATTTATTCTATTTTTCGAAATTTAATGGATAACGCCATAGCCTATTCCGGAGAAAATGTGGAAGTGGTCATTGATTGTTATCAAGAAGATGATCAAAACTATTATTTCGATTTTTCCGATAACGGCGTAGGAGTGGGCGAGGAGCATCTGTCGCGAATTTTTGAACGTTTTTATCGGGTAGATAAAGGTCGCTCGCGCAAAATGGGCGGCACCGGTTTGGGGTTGGCAGTCGTTAAAAATGCCGTCATCTTTCATGGAGGATCCATCACTGCCAAAAAAGCATTTGGAGGCGGTTTAGAATTTGTGTTTACACTATCCAAAAAAAATCGATAAATCAAAGATTTTCATTGTATTAATTTAGCTTTTGGGAAGAAACTTCGTCTCAAAAAAAAGAGTATTTTGTGTAAAATACTCTTTCAAAACAACAAATATTTTAATCGTTATTCGGCGTCTTGTTGAAATTTGCGACACACTTTCACTAAATTAGTGGTGTAAGAAACAATATCCATAGATTCTTGAATGATAGTGAGATAAACCATACTTACTTTAGTGCTGGCTTGTTCTTCTTTAATTCGTTTCAGCTGACGGCGTTTGATGAGGGTTAATTCATCAATAATCTCTTTTTCTTTTTGTTCCATTTCCGACTTGTTCGTGAAATATTTTCCGGTGTTAATCATTTCGTTACATAGGTTGATATAAACTCCGATAGAAAACGCAATTGTTTGAATTTCATTTTTTTGAACATCACTGAGCGGGTTGAAGTTGTTATCGATATGTTCTTCGGTAGGAAAGGCGATTCGAGAGATGCAATAGACCAATTCTCCTATAAAATCGTTGATTTGCAGGAAGAAGAAACCTTTGTCGGTGGCATCATTGGTAGATAGTTGACGAATGCCCAAAGTTCCGTTGCGGCGCATTTCTTTAATTTCTTCTTTTTGTGTTCGTATAAGAGCGGATAAACGCCGTAATGATCTAAGGTCTTCTTTGCAAAAAGCATCTATTAATGAAAGATAGTTTTTTTGAACATGATTCAGTTGATAGACAATGTTTTCTTGAGAATGTTTACGCAACAGAGAGATGGCTTCCGTGTCATCGTGCGTGTTTAATAATTGTTCGAGTGTTTCGTCTCGTTTTTCTTTTTCAACGCGTTTTTTGAATCGAATATTATTGTGAATGAGAATATAAGAAGCTATTCCGACTAAAATAACGAGTGCGATGATGCCCCCAAAATGAATGATTAATGCTACACAAAAGGCGATGACGAAGGCGGCAACAGCCGTAATCAACCAACCGCCGATAACGCTCAATACGCCACTGATGCGATAAACGGCACTTTCGCGACCCCAAGCTCTATCAGCCAACGAAGTTCCCATGGCAACCATAAAAGTAACGTATGTGGTTGAAAGTGGTAATTTTAATGATGTTCCCAAAGCAATTAACAAACCGGCTAAAATAAGATTAACTGAGGCTCGTAGTAAATCAAAAGAAGCACCTTCTTCTAAGGTCATTTCCTGACGATTAAATCGCGCATCAATCCAAGATTTTGCGGTTTTAGGTGTATGTTTGTCAAAGAAAGAAGCGATTGTGAATGAACCACGAACTAAATTTCTCGCAATCAAAGAGGTGCCGAAGTTTTCATCTCCTTCGCTTTGACGGGCTAAATTGACTTCCGTTTTTACTACGTTTTGAGCTTTTTTAGAACGATATAAGGTAACAACCATAATTAATCCGGAAAACATCAAAAATAAAAAATGAGTATCAGGTTTTTCTAACAAAGCTCCCATTTTCAATGTTTCATCAATGTCGCCTCCGCCGTGAGCCAAATAGTCTTTAAAAGCATCTAATCCGGCAAGAGGAACGCCGATAAAATTCACCAAATCGTTACCCGCAAAAGCTAAAGCTAAGGCAAACGTTCCGGTTAAAACAATGATTTTCAATATATTTATTTTTAACCAATGTAATATTTGCATTAATATGGTGAAAAATAAAAAACTACCACTCAAAATGATTGTGGTGTGATGTGAAATCCAATTTTTAATATCACCGGTCATAAAACTACTGTCTTTCAATCCTTTGATCAACATGAAATAGATTATGGCTGTAATGGCAAGACCGCCAAAAATGGCTGCAAAATATTTCATTCTTGGTTTGTAGTTGAAAGTGAACAATATACGCGTTAGATATTGAACCAACATTCCAAAGAAAAAAGCAATGGCAACAGATAGAAAAATTCCGATAATGACGGTTAAAGCCTTATCGGTGTTGAGCAAATCGCCAAAACCCAATGCACCGGTAGGATCGTTAGCAATGGTAATAATGGCTAAACCAAAAGTGGCTCCCAAAAGTTCAAAAATCAGCGAAACGGTAGTAGATGTAGGCAATCCAAGCGTATTAAAAACATCCAATAAAATGACATCCGACAACATTGCTGCCACCAAAATACACATAATGGCTGCAAAAGTGAAATTTTGCGGTTGAAAAATTCCGTGCCGCGCAATTTCCATCATTCCATTGCTCAGAATTGCTCCAACAAAAACACCTATTCCGGCAATTAAAATAATGGTTTTTCGAGATGCCGCTTTGCTCCCGATCGCCGAATTTAAAAAATTGGTTGCATCATTACTCACGCCAACCACTAAATCGAAAATAGCCAGAATGAATAGAAAAATGATAAGCAATAAATAAATGGTTTCCATACGTTTATATTTTTATTATTTGATGATGCAAAAAAGCGATAATCATGTTACAATCCTGTTACGAACAAATGATATTTTAATGACAAATGAAATTGACGCTTGAGTGTAATTATTTTTTGAAAAATCAATTTTATGTTCTAAAACGATGATGAATGTTTTTGAAAATGGAAAAATGATGGTAATCAATATTTTTATCCTCAAAAAAACTTAAAAACATTATTTTTGCACACCAAAAAAAAAGTTATGTCGAAAGTATATTTTACTGATTTACACACTAATTCTGAAGTCAGTTTATTAGATAAGTTGCAACGTTTGATGAAAAAAGCAGGCTTTGAAACGATCTCTTTAAAAGAACAATTTACAGCCATTAAAATTCATTTCGGCGAACCCGGAAATTTGGCTTTTTTACGTCCCAATTGGTCGAAAGTGGTGGTTGATTATGTGAAAAAAATGGGAGGGAAGCCATTTCTAACCGATTCAAATACATTGTATTCCGGTCGGCGCGATAATGCTCTCGATCATCTCGAAGCAGCCTACGAAAATGGCTATTCTCCATTTTCCACTGACACTCATATTATCATTGCTGATGGTATTAAAGGATTGGATTACAGAGAAATAGAAATCAATGGAGACTTTTGCAAAACGGCAAAAATCGGTGCTGCCATTGCCGATGCTGATGTGATTATTTCCATGTCGCATTTCAAAGGACACGAAATGACCGGTTTTGGTGGAGCGTTGAAAAATTTGGGTATGGGTTCGGCTTCCATCATGGGAAAAATGGAGCTGCATTCCACTTCGACACCGCGTGTCAGAGAGGAAAATTGCGTGGGTTGCGGCAAATGTGAAGCCAATTGTAACCATCACGCTATCAGACTGAATGCTTCTGGTAAAGCGCACATTGACGAAACGCTGTGTGTGGGCTGCGGTCAATGTATTGCCGTTTGCCGTTTTGATGCCGCCCGCGTGAATTGGAAAACCTCGTTAGACGATTTGTGCTGTCGCGTTGCCGAATATGCCAAAGCTGCTGTGCTCAATAAACCGCAATTTCATATCAATTTTTTGATGAATATTTCGCCTTTTTGCGATTGTGTTCCCAGCAACGATTTGCCCATCGTTCCCGATATTGGCATTTTAGCCTCTTTTGACCCCGTGGCGTTAGACAAGGCTTCAGTCGATTTGGTGACACAAAATAGTCCGCATCATCACGAAAAAGATGCTTTTTGTTCTCTTCATGCCGAAACCAACGGTCAAATTGCCTTGCAACACGGCGAAAAAATCGATTTGGGAACTATGCAATATGAGTTGGAAAAAATTTGATTTTCTTAGAAAAATCGATGCTGTTATATTTGCATTAAAGATTGAAATAAGTGTTATTAATATTCAGATAATCAAACAAATGTATTAAAAAATGAATAAATTGCAACCGGAACAACAGAAGCAGAAATTGCTGCTGCCGGCGGGTAATCGTGAATCGTTTTATGCCGCTTTGGAAGCCGGTGCTGATGCTGTTTATTTGGGTTTATCCAATTTTAATGCACGGCGGCGAGCCTCCAACTTCTCTGAAAACAATCTTTCGGTGCTGTTGTCGGAAGCGCATCAACACCATGCAAAAGTGTTTGTTACGCTGAATATCGTTGTCAAAAATCGCGAGTTGACCGACTTGTTGAATACCTTGCAAATGTTGGAACGTCATCGTGTGGATGGCATCATCATTCAAGATTGGGGCGTCTATTTTTTGGCAAAACGCTATTTTCCGGCGTTGCCGCTACATGCCAGCACACAAATGGCAATTCATAACTCGGTGGGTGTTCAGTATTGTGCCGAACAGAAATTTAGTCAGGTGATTTTAGCTCGTGAATTGACAATGAGTGAATTGCAACGTATTACTGCGGAGGCAACGCTACCCGTCGAAATTTTTGTGCATGGTGCTTTGTGCTATTCGATGAGCGGTTTGTGCTTGTTTAGTAGTTTCAAAGGCGGCAATAGTGCCAATCGGGGATTATGCACGCAGCCTTGTCGTAGATTTTATGCACAAAATGGAGATAAAAAACTGATTTTCAGTTTAAAAGATAATCAACAAGTAGAAAAAATCCGTCAGTTTGAAAAGTTGGGAATTTCCACACTGAAGGTAGAAGGTCGTTTAAAACCGGCAGATTACGTGTATAAAGTGGGCAAAGCCTATCGCGAAATATTGGACGATTTTCATTGTTTAAACGACTCTAAAACTGCGTTAGAACAAGATTTTGGACGCGAAAAAACCGGATTTTTCTTGGATAACAACATTGCCGATGTTTTCACTAATCATGCGGCAACGGGCGTGTTTTTAGGCGAGGTGGTCGATAGCAACGAAACCGGTTTTGCCCTACGTCCGACTATTCCGATTACTGAAAAAAATAGATTGTTTATTCAACATCCCAACGATGATAATCAAGATGTTGTAAAAGTTAAAACCGTAAAGCATGTAGGCGATTTTGAGTGGGTCGATAGCGAAATTCCCGTGAAAATCGGGTCGCGTGTGTTTTTGGCATCTCAAAATAGTCGCACCTTTCCGAATCGTTTTCCGAATGTGGAGCCGTTGCGGATTCCGCCGTTGCCTCCCGAAAAATCGTCTCGAATTTTGCAAAGTCTGATTCCGTGGCAAGAAAAACCGAAAGAGACCGAATATTGGATCAGAATAGCTCAACCTGAATGGTTGGATAATATTTATATTAAAGATTATCAAAAAGTTATATTGTATTTTGATAAAACAACTATCCGAGATTTTTCGTTGAATGCGGCTACATTAAAAGCCTTTTCGCAACGATTTTGGATGGAATTGCCGGCGTTTATTCCCGAATCGGATTTGGATTTTTGGGCAACACAATGTCGAAAAATGGATAAACTCGGTATTGGCGGTTTTGTAGTTAATCAGTTGGCACAGACAAAGTTATTACCGGAAAAAGCCCATTTCGGCATCAACGAAAACGGATATGCCTTTAACGATGCCGCTATTGCGTTTTTCATGCGACAACGTGCCGATTTTTGGATCTATCCGCTTGAAAATGATATGAATAACCTCATAGACGGAAAAGATCGCAATGGTGTGGTAAATCTGTTTTTCTATCCGAAACTGTTTTATGCTCGAACGCCTGTAAAAATGAAAAATAACGAATGGTTTTCGGACGAAAACGGCGAAAACAGCTATCGAAAATATGCGCGCGATGGCGTTACGATTGTGGTCCCACAACATCCCGTGTGTCTGTTTCAACATCGACAACGTTTAGAAAATGAGGGATTTAGCCGGTTTTTGATTGATCTGACGGAAGAAAGAACCAATAAATTCAAAGCTAAAAATTTATTGCAAAATTTGAAAAACGGCATTTCTGAAAACGATTCTACTACGTTTAATTTTGAAAGAAAACTTTTTTAAATTTGTAAAATATTGATTACCATGAAAAAATACATCGTTTTATTGTTGTTTTTCGGAATGACAACACTGCTATCGGCTCAAAACTTTTTTGGAGGTGTGATTGCCGGCATCAACGCATCACAAGTGGATGGTGACAATTTTTCGGGCTACAAAAAAGCCGGTTTTAACGGAGGCGGTTTTGTGGGGTAT
Source organism: Bacteroidales bacterium (assembly GCA_028710155.1). Taxonomy (GTDB): domain Bacteria; phylum Bacteroidota; class Bacteroidia; order Bacteroidales; family WRLA01; genus WRLA01. The sequence continues at coordinate 8,794 of JAQUSR010000064.1, forward strand.
CAGTTTACGAGACGCAGCGGACTTCGTTTTGGCATCGAATTTTCGCAAAAAGGTGCCAGACAAAACCCAAAATATGATGAAAACGGCAATTTGATTTCTCCCAACGCTTATACTTTCTTGTTTCGAGAAAATTGTATTGATATTCCAGTTGCTTATATGTTCTATTTGAATCGTTTATTTGTTTTTGAAGGGGGATTGTCTTATACGTACATTTTTAACGCAATGCGCAGCTATGATGATACGGGAAGTAACGATATGAGCGATATTAAGAAAAACAGTATCAATATGTTGTTAGGCGTTAATGTCAATATTACGAAACATCTTTTTGCCAATCTTCGTTTTTCGTATGGCTTAACACCCATCGGAAAAGCCACCACGCAGCTGACACGAGGAATTTTTGGAGTAGTGGGACAGTATAACAACGTTTTTACCCTTTCGTTAGGGTGGAATTTTGGAAAAGGAAACAAGTTTTAAATGGATGTTCGTCAATTTAAAACTTGTTGATTAATAGAGTGTTTTGTTTTTTATTGAACCAAAAGTATCTTTTTCACACAAGGTTTCCGATTCAATTCAAATAATAGGTTGATTTTTCAAATGGTTTAAATTTTTTGCAATCTTATAGATTCGTTCATCATTTTTCTCCATTTATAATAGCCCATAACCGAAACTACCACATAAAATACATATAACATTGCAGTGGGATACAAGCCTTTCCACAGATATAAACTCATCGAAACGGCATTGACCACAAACCACACCCACCAAACTTCTACGCGTTTTTTGGCAACCATCCACATTCCCACCATACTCAAAGCTGTTGTAAACGAATCGCCGATGGGAACAACGCTATCAGTGAATTTTACTAACACGAAATAAATCAATATATTAGTTAAAAACCAACAAACGATCAAAGGCAAAATCTCTTTACTTCTGAGATGCGAGATAGGAAGTTTCGGTTTTTCTGCTTTTCGGTCTCTTCCCCACGAAATGCGCCCGTAAATATTGGCTGCCAGATAGTAAATATAAATGGCGGCATCGGCATAAAACCCTGAATGATAGAAGATATAGATATAAAACAAGTTCATAAATAAACCCACACGCCACATCCAATACGAAGCTTTGTATTCAAAATAAAGATAAGCTAACCCGATAACGGCTCCTACAATTTCGATAATAAGGTTGTAATTCATTGTAAATATTTGAAATTTAGAATTTTACAGTGATTCCGCCCATAACGTTAAATCCGGCTTGCGGAAAATATCGCATATCGGTCATCATTTCGTTACCTAACTGATAGGTCCAATAAGAATAGCCATTGCTGCAATATTCGGTATTGAACAAATTGTTAAAACGAAGTGAAAAATCAATGGTTTTCAATGTTTTAACAGGCAATGAATAGTTGAAAATCAGATTGGAAATGCAGTAGGCGGGCAAAGAGGCGTTGTCGCGAGCGGTGTTGTCGATGAATTGTTTTCCGACATAGTTGGTTTGCAACATGGCCGAAAATTGGTTGCGTTCAAAGGTGACGGAGGAACCGGCAACAATGTTGGGAGAATAGGCAATGTCGGTGTTTTTATATTCCACGGGCACATTTTCATCCAACCAATTGAAATCTTCGTCATAAACTTCAACTTTTGCTGTAAATTCATTGATTTTATTTGTTGAAATTGTTGCGTTTACATCTAAACGAAGCCAAGAACAAAATTTTACGCCGAACAGCAATTCTACACCGGCGCGATACGATTTTGCTACATTTTCGGTCAGCAACGAACCGGTTTCGCTAATTTCGCCGGTAGCCACCAACTGATCTTTGTATTGCATCCAAAAACCGTTTAAACCGGCTGTAATCCAACGGTTGGCAAAATTGTAGCCCAATTCGTAGTCGAACAAACGTTCTGCTTTGGGCATATTTTGCAACTCGCCATTTTCGTCTTGGTAAACACCTTCGGTATAGTTTTTACGATTCGGTTCACGGTTGGCGATGGCAAAAGAGCCGTAAACGGTGTGTCCGTCGGTTTCGTAGGTGATTCCGGCTTTTGGATTCACGAAGTTGAAGTTTTCGTTGATGTTCAAATTACGCAATTGGTCGTCATCGTCGTTGGTGCCGTTAATTTGATAGTTGATAAAACGATATTGCAAATCGCCATAAACGGATAATCCTTTTGTGATGTTCCACAAGGCTTTAGCGTAAACATTGGCATCGGTTTTCGTTCCGATATTGTGATAATATTCGTATCCTGAATGATAAACATCGGGTTGAATCAAGCTGTCGGTTTTGAGCCATTGCAGCTGCCCGTAGTGTAAACCGGAATAATAGTTGGCTGCACCGCCAATCGAAGCATGAAATTTAGAACTGTTGTAATTAGCTGATATTACGCCGCCTCCGAAATCGTTGTCCAAATATTTTTGTCGAATCAAATCGCTTTTTGCCGAAGTGTTAATCAGCATTGCAGGGTCGAAATATTTTTTCAGTTTGGCATCGGCTTTATATTGTTCGTAATAGCCGAATCCGTGTGTATAGTGCAGCGTGGCGTTGATGTCCCAACGATTGGAAACGGCATGAGATGCAAAAAGGTGAAAATGGTTTTGTTGATAATTGTCGGTTTGATTTTCGTAATACGATTCGCCGAAAGGGGCAAACGGGTCGTAATAGGCACCTGCGGGATTGTATCGACGGTTGATTTTCAGCTGTTCTTCAGAAATACCGTCCCAAGCCATTTGTGTTTTTTCGCCACCGCCGAAAGCTAACAGCTTGACGATGGTTTTGTTATTAGCCCAACCGAGTGCAGTTTGATAGGAGTAAAGGTCAGAAGCCGAGCGTTCGATGTAACCGTCAGAGTTGGTTTTAGTGAAGCGTGCATCCACCGAAAAGCCTTTTCCAAGCGGTGTTCCAAAGGCAACACTTTCGCGAAAGGTGTTGAACATTCCGGCGTTTAACGACAACTCACCATACAAGGCGGAGGGCAACACGTTGCTTTGCATATTCAACGAGCCGCCAAACGAAGCTGCACCGTTGGTCGAGCTGCCAACGCCGCGTTGAATGACAACGCTGTTGAGAGACGAGGCTAAATCGGTCATGTTGTACCAAAACACGCTGTGCGATTCGGCATCGTTGAGCGGTACGCTGTTGATGGTAACGTTGATGCGGGTGGCATCGCTGCCGCGCAAACGGAAAGAGGTTCCGCCGATACCCAAACCGTCTTCAGAGGTGGCAACAAGCGAAGGTGTAGTGGTTAAAATAAACGGTAAATTTTCGCCGCTGTTTTGGCGGGTTAAAGTGGCTTTATTCACTTTTTCTTGTGATAACGATTTGTTTCCCAATCGGGTAGAGGAAACGGTAAATTCGTCTAAAACGATAGTTTTGATAGTGTCGTTTTGTTGTTGTGCAAAAATGCTGCCTGTCAGCAAACAAAGCACGATGAGTGAAAATCTTTTCATTTCTTTTATTTTTAATGGATTAGACTAAAAACAAAAGAGGGAAAGTGTATGGAAAATGTTGGCAATTACTCCCTACGACGGCATTATCCGCATCAGGTTCATTGGGTATATTCTCAGCCTTTCAGCACCCCTTTTATTTCGGCTGCAAAGGTAAGTTTATCAGCTATTGAAAATGCATTCCATCCAACGAAAAGAATGTT
>JAQUSR010000207.1 GCA_028710155.1 Bacteroidales bacterium
GCTATCCTGCCAGCGCAGGTCCATGCCGATCAGGCATGGGAGATGACTGAAATGTATGTTAAGGAAGTTTTGAATAAATACAATGAAACGGTGATTCCCGTTTCTGAACGATTTCAAAAACAATTGGAACGGTTGGTGTATTATAGCGAAAATTATTTAAAAGATGCGGCTTTATCAGAACGCATTGAAAAGGGAACCAATTATTTTTTGGAACAACATGACGATTTAATACATTTAATCAAACGTTCAATACCCGAAATCGATAACAAAGAGAACAAAAAAGTGATTCAAAGATTATTTAACGAACTAAAATTGGTATTGAATATCAAAATGGAGACATTGCATACAACAGCAGAAAAAGGTTTTAGTGTGATTAATTATCTTTCAACACGTTCCAATGCCACTATTGAAGGTTCCGAAAAATCAAAAAGTATAGAAAGTTCCAAAAAATCAACCAAAAAAGAAAAACCGGAAATTAATTACCAAGAAGTGCGTCATCCGCTACTTTATGAAACACTAAGAGAATGGCGTTTAAAAAAAGCCAATGAAAAAAATGCTCCTGTTTATACTATTTTACAACAAAAAGCACTTATCGGAATTGCAAATACATTACCTGAAACAAAAAAAGATTTGTTAAACATCACAGGAATCGGTAAAGTGATTGTTGAACGTTATGGCGAATCTTTACTGCAAATAGTGGAAAATTACCGTTGTTCGCAACAATAAATCAGCGCTTTCGATTTGTTGTTTTCTCTGAAATCTTTAAGAATTTTCTAATAAACATCTTGGTTGACCTAAAAAAGTCACGGGAAAAATATTATTTTTCTGATATGATAATAGTAATATATTTGTAATCAATCAAATAAAAAACTATTGAATCATCTTTTTTGAATCTCAAAAACAATACTTTTGTACTCGAAAACGAAAAAGGTCAAAAAGTTTTTTTTATTGAAAATATCATTAAAATATTATAAGTGTTGATTACTCCAAATCGAAAAAATATCTGAAACGATAAAGAAGTATGAACAAATTGTAGTAGAATGAAAGAGGAAAAGAAAGTTTTTGAAAAAAATTGTTAAAATTATAAAAAGTATTAAATTTGCCTTCAATATTACTTCAATAATATTAATCAAAGATTTAATATAAAACATTAAACATCAACAAAATGGATTCAAATCAAAAAAAACACAATCTTTTTTTAGGCTTGTTAGCAATCATTTTTGTAATAGTAATTGTTGCACTGATCGGTTTTTTTGTAGCTAAACCGGAACCTTTAATTCTTCAAGGAGAGGCAGAAGCAACAGAATATCGTATTTCGGGCAAGCTTCCCGGAAGAATCGAGCATTATTTGGTAGAAGAGGGCGATCATGTGAAAGCCGGCGATACTTTAGTGATTTTGGACAGTCCTGAAATTAAAGCAAAGTTGGCACAAGCACAAGCTGCCAAAGCTGCTGCTGCTGCCCAAAGTCGCAAAGCGATTAAAGGAGCGCGTTCTGAGCAAATTATGGGTGCCTACGAGATGTGGCAAAAAGCAAAAGTTGGAGTAGATATCACCAAAAAATCGCTCGATCGTGTACAATCGCTTTTTGATAAAGGGGTGATGCCTGCACAAAAACGCGATGAAGTAGAGGCTCAATACAACGCTGCCGTTGCCACTGAAAAAGCCGCTAAAAGTCAATACGATATGGCTGTTAACGGAGCGCAGGCAGAAGATAAAGAGGCAGCACAAGCATTGGTAGAGCGTGCCGAGGGTGCCATTATGGAGGTGGAGTCTTATATGAACGAAATTTACTTAAAGTCGCCCATTGACGGAGAAGTTGCCAATCGTTTTCCAAAACACGGCGAGTTAGTAGGAACCGGTGCACCCATCATGACCATTGTTGATATGGAGGACATTTGGCTCACTTTCAATGTTCGCGAAGACTTATTACAAGAGATGACCATGGGCAGCATCATCGATGTCAAAGTTCCTGCTTTGGGAGAGGAGTTGTATCCTGCTAAAATTGTGAATATGAAAGCAATGGCTTCGTATGCAACATGGCGGACTACCAAAACCAACGGGCAATTCGATGTTAAAACATTTGAAATAATTGCCAGACCGGAGCAACCGATTGCCAACTTGCGTCCTGGAATGTCGGCAATTATTGAACGTATTGAAAAAGAAAAATAGTTCAACAAGGCATGATAATTTGATGGAAAACCGTGAAATTTCGACCTTACTCAACAAAATAAAATAATGAAATTCAATCATTTCAAGGCAGTTGTTTTTCGCGAATTAAAACAGATGCTTCAGCGACCAATTTACATTTATATGACAATTTTGGCACCGCTGTTTTGTTGCATCTTTTTAATTACGCTCATGGACGAAGGAATGCCGCAAAAAGAACCGATTGGTATCATTGACCACGACAATTCGTCTCTTTCAAGACGTTTTGTTCGCGAAATTTCTGCTACGCAATACGTTGATGTTGTTCAAGAATATTCGTCTTATCAAGAGGCACGTGAAGCTATGCAAAATGGAATTATTTATGCCTTTTTGGAGATTCCTAAAGACTATTATTCTGATGTTTTAGGCTATCGGCAACCTTCCATTTCTTTTTATATCAACAATGCTTATTTGGTGGGTGGATCGTTAAGTTACAAAGATTTGAAAATGATGGCGAACTTGTCGGGCGGAGCCGTTCAAATGGAGGTTTTGCGAG
>JAQUSR010000065.1 GCA_028710155.1 Bacteroidales bacterium
GTGGTACTATGGCAGCCGAATTGGGATTGAATGTGAAAAAAGCTAAACGTGCCGGTTTGTTGCACGACATCGGTAAAGTGGCTGATACCGAATCAGATTTACCGCATGCAATTTTGGGTGCAAAAATCGCAGAATCGTATAAAGAAAAACCGGATATTTGTAATGCCATCGGTGCACACCACGAAGAAATTGAAATGGAAACGTTGCTTTCACCGATTGTTCAAATTTGTGATGCCATTTCAGGTGCTCGTCCGGGTGCTCGTCGCGAGGTGGTCGAATCCTATATTCAACGATTGAATAAATTGGAAGAGTTGGCTTTGGAATATCCCGGCGTAGTGAAAACGTATGCCATCCAAGCCGGTCGTGAGTTGCGCGTTATTGTTGGTGCTGATAAAGTTTCTGATGAACAAATTGCTACCATCTCTTTCGATTTATCCAAAAAAATTCAAGACGAAATGACCTACCCCGGACAAATCAAAATTACGGTCATTCGCGAAACACGTGCCATAGCTTATGCAAAATAATTTTTAATTTTCATACAAAAAAACCGATAGTAATATCGGTTTTTTTTATGCTTAAAAGTCTGACAACAGATGTTGATGCAGATAGAAAAAATTATTCGCTTTTAGCTTCATTGCGTTGTTTTACAATCTCTTCCTGTTTAGAAACAGTCATCGGCATATATTGATAGAACTCCATCGAATAGTTGGCACGACCGCTCGAAATGTTTCGTAAAGCCGTTGCATAACCGAACATTTCCATCAATGGAATGAAACCGTCCAATTTTTGTGATCCTTTTCTGAAACGTCTCATGCTGTCGATTCTGCCTCTTCGTTTGTTCAAATCACCGGTAACATTGCCGATATAATCATCAGGCGTGTTGATTTCGATCTTCATAATCGGCTCCAACAAAACAGGACTAGCTTTTTTGAAGGCTTGTTTGAAACAAATGGCGGCACAAGTTTGGAATGCCATATCGCTCGAATCGACAGGGTGATGACTACCGTCTAACAACACACATTTGACATCAACAACGGGATAGCCGGCAAACGGTCCTTTGTTCATGGCATTGAACAAACCTTTTTGCACCGATGGGATGAACTCTTTGGGAATCACGCCGCCTTTGCTAACATCAACAAATTCGAAACCTTTACCCGGGTTGGGTTCAAAGCGAATGACGGTGTGGGCATATTGTCCTTTACCACCGCTTTGTTTGACGTATTTGTAATTAAATTCAATGGGTGAAGTGATGGTTTCACGGAATGACACCGAAGGTTCGCCCACTTCGATAGGTACTTTAAATTCATCTTGAATACGATCGACTAAAATTTCGAGATGTAACTCGCCCATACCGGCAATGATGGTTTCTTCGGTTTCTTCGTCGAAATGAGCGTGGAAAGAGGGATCTTCGTTGCAAAGTTTAGCCAACGCTTCGCCCAATTTATCACGGTTTTTATTGTCTTTCAGATTAACTTTCATCTCAATGACTGAAGGTGGAACTTGAATGGATTCCAACAATACCGGAAGTTTTTCGTCGCAGAGGGTGTCGCCCGTGCGGGTATATTTCATACCAATTAGGGCAACAATTTCACCGGCACCGGCTTCCGTAATTTCTTCACGTTCTTTTGCTTTGATGCGGAAAATACGTCCGCTGCGTTCGGTTTTTCCTTTGTTGGTATTCAAAAAGCTCATGCCGCTGGTCAACTTGCCACTGAAAATACGGATAAAGGTTTGTTGTCCGACATACGGGTCGTTGATGAGTTTGAAAGCCAAAGCTGAAAAGGGCTCGTTGAGCGATGGGATTCTTTGATAGGTTTTTTCGCTGTTGTCGGGATCATGAGCTATCACAGCGCCGATGTCGGTTGGAGAAGGCAAATAATCGACAATGGCATCCAACAGCAGTTGAATACCTTTATTTTTATAAGCTGATCCGCACAAAACGGGCGTAATCAACAATTTAATTGTAGCTTTACGGATGGCAGCCATCAATATTTCAGCACTGATTTCTTGGTCGTCGAGGTATAAGTTGGCGATGTCGTCATCAAAATCGGAAATTTTTTCCAACAAAACGTGGCGGGCATCAACGGCTTCTTGGAGCATATTTTCCGGAATTTCGCCCACAATACGTTCTTTGTCGTTAAAGATGATGGACTTCATACTCACCAAATCGATCATGCCTTGAAACGTGCTTTCAGCACCGATTGGAAGATGCAACGGTACAGCATTGGCACCCAAATAGTTATTCATTTGTGAAACCACTTCTGCAAAATCGGCACCTGTTCTGTCCATTTTGTTGACGAAAGCGATACGGGGAACGCGATATTTATCGGCTTGATTCCAAACAGTTTCGCTTTGTGGTTCAACACCACCGACTGCACAAAAAACAGCAACCATACCATCAATCACGCGTAACGAGCGTTCCACTTCGATGGTGAAATCGACGTGCCCCGGCGTATCGATGAGGTTGATTTGATGATCTCTCCAATGTGTTGTGATGGCGGCTGAAGCTATGGTGATACCTCTCTCTTGCTCTTGTTTCATAAAATCCATCGTAGCTTGCCCATCATGTGTCTCTCCAATTTTACGGTTGACACCTGTAAAGAATAAAATTCTTTCTGAAACCGTAGTTTTACCTGCATCGATATGGGCTGCAATACCGATGTTTCTTAATTTTGAAATACTTTGATTCATTTAATATATTGATTATAGATAACTTACAACGTTTTTAGAACGTTTTTTTTGAGTGGTGCAAAGGTATTTTTTTTTGGAATAGAAAAGGTGCGTTAAAATATTTACCTTTTCGGTGTTTGAACGATGAAAAGATGATTGTCTTATTCCTAAATTAACGCTCTTTTTTTGATGGTTTTTAGTTATTTTGCAAGGATAAAATTTTGTTCATCAAAATTTTTTGTACCACTTACTATCAATGCTGTTTAAGTTATTTTTAAAAAAGAAATCTTTTCCATCAAAAAATTATAACCGTTTTTTTTGTTCCTTTGCACTCTTCAAAATTTTAAATAGAAAAGCAATGAAAAAGAAAAAAAACAACCATTTTTTATGGATTCTATTAGCTGTTGTGGTGGTACTGATTGCCGCCTTGGAAATATATGAACGCTATGGAGATCAAGGAATGACGAAAAACGTGACGAATGTCAATACTGAAAAAATCACACGAATTGCTTTATCGAATGCTAAAAACGACCAATATCTTTCATTGCGCAAAGAGGAATCGGGATTGTTTATTACTTCCGAAAAGATTCAAATTCCTATCGAAGATGATCGTATCCAACCACTGATGCTGTTGCTTACAAAAATGACTCCTATTGAAAGAGTTTCAACAAATAGCGAAGATAACGAACAATTTGAAACTATGGATGAGATGGGACTTCGCGTAACAGCCTATCATAATAAAGAGATTTTGACCGATTTTTTTATCGGAAAAACAATGGAAAACGAGAATCATCAAATGATGACTTACGTGCGTCAGCAAGGTACAAATGATATTTATAAAGTACAAGGCGACCTTCGTACCACTTTTGCACAAAACTTTTTAAGCAAGTTTTTCTTATTGATTTAGAAGGAAATGAGGATTCTTTGTGAGTCTCATCTGTTTTTGTTTTAATAGCGATTTTTCCATAAATTGTGACTACATAACCTAAAGGCAAATATCATTTTTTAAGAACCTTATTTTGAAAATTCTAAGAATTATCATTGCTATTTTGTTGTTGCCCGTCATAGTCGGTTTTGGTGAGCAAATATTGACGTTAAGGCATCAATTTCAATGGACGGGAACACAGCCTTGGTTTTGGGGTGCTTTTGTCGGAACAATGTTGCTTTTGGCATTTTTTTTACCACAGTCATCCTATATAAGCATTTTGAAACACGAGTTGGTGCATAATTTGTTTGCGTTGTTAACCTTCAAAAAACCACAAGGCATTCATGTTGATAGTGGAAAAGGCGGCGAGTTCAGTTTTAGCGGATCATCTAATCCTTTCATTGTGCTGTCGCCTTATTTTTTCCCGTTGATCACTGCTTTTTTGTTGCTCATTTTTTTGTTAGGTTTAAAAAATATGAAGTTATTTTTCCTGTTTTTTGGTGTCGCTGCTGCTTTTGATATGATGACGGCAATCAAGGATACTCATTGGCAACAACCCGATTTAAAAAAATATGGACGTTTTTTTTCTCTTCTTTTTGTGGCAACATTTTGGATTTTCAATTGGGGTTTCATTGTTTCCTTTGTTATGAACGCAGGCTTTTCCAATAGCACCGTTTTTGTCATCGAAGGTGGTCAAAAAGTTGTTCAAATCTTTCAATGGATAATTCAATTTTTTTCATCGTGAAGCCGCTAAAAAAATGCTTTGTGAACAAATTTTTCATTAATAATAATAAGTGCTATTTGTAAATAAAAGAGATTCAAATAGTTGAAATTGTGTTTTGAAAATTATTTTTCTTTGCACAAACTTGAAAAATACTTATTTTTGCAAACAACTTTTTTGCTGAATTTATTGTCTAATAAGTTGGTGATAAAGAAAAAATTAATTAGTCATAAAATAACATAACATACATGAAAAAAATTCGATTTTCACTTTTGATTTTGGTGCAAATATTATGGGTAGCATCTATTAACGCTCAAACAAATGTCTATGACACTGTATGTGTTGGTGAAACTTCTACTTATTACATTGATAAGTCAGTTCCATCTTATCCCAATAGTTTTCAAGGAGGTGTTGATACACTGTATTCGTGGTCATTAAGTAATGAAAATATGGGTTCATTGTCGGTTACATCTGATGCTACTGTAAACATCACATGGAATTCTCGTGGTGAAGTACAACTCTATTTAACCGAAACAATTAAAGACACGATGGTTGGTGTAGCGGATACTATCGAATGTGCACGAGATAATATGTTGTATATTAAAATTTATGATACCATAAGCAATAGCGTGTTGGCACAACCTTCAGATGTCAATCAAACATTAGGTGCTAATGTCGGGTTTGCTTCAGGGCTTACTACTCCAAATCCCGATCAAAGCATTTATGGTGTCATTTCCTATCAATGGCAAAAAAGTGATTCACCGGAAGGACCTTGGAATAATATATCAGGAGCCACCAATCATCAATTGAATATTTCAAATATATCGCTTTCAGATGTAGGTTATTACAGATGTCACGTTACGGCACATTGCAACGATGTCTTTACCGATGCGGCTCATTTGACCATTATTGGCGCTCCCGAAATTTATTTACAACCCATTGGTGCTGCCATTTGCGAAGGCTCTCCTCAAGAAATCACTTTTACCATTGGTGCTACCGGTGCCGATAACGATCCACTGACTTATCAATGGGAAAAAAGTACTTCACCTGATGGTCCTTGGACAGCAATACAAGGTGCTGTTGATAGCTTTTATGTCATCAGTCAACCGCAAGTGGCCGACGAAGGTTATTATCATTGTGTAGTCAATTCTGTAGCATATCCTAATGTCAATGTAACATCAGAACCATGTCATTTTGAAGTCATCGACAATATGGTTATCTATTTTACAACCAATAATGTTACTTGTAACGGCGCCGGTAACGGTTCTATCAAAGTTGACTCTATTTTAAACGGCTATCCACCTTTCTCTTACGAATGGAGTAATGGTGCTACATCCAATATTATTACCGATTTAACACCCGGTAGTTATACACTCCATGTCACAGAAGGCAGTAGCTCGGGATGCGAAATTGAAAAAACTGTTGAAATTGATGAACCGCTACCTATTCGTTTGGGTATCGATACCTCCATTTGGGAATATGCGCAATGGATTCATGGCCAAGATCATCAATTGGTAGAAGATTTACATGTCGATAAAGTCAATCACAATTATTACCAAACGGGATCGTTTGAGACAGAATTAAAATATGGACCGACAACAGTTTCACCTGGCAACAGCGGATCTTTTGATATGTTTGTTTCAAAAGTGGTTGCCGATGGCGAAGTGCAATGGACGCGCCATGCCGGAGGATCCTCTAATACTTACGGAAAAGGTGTAGGATGCGATAACGAAGGTAATGTGTATGTGGGCGGATCATTTAATACAACCATTTGTTTTTATCATGCTGATAATACACCGGGACCACTTTTAAGAAGTCATGGTTTTGAAAACAATAATTATGATGATGATGGCTATATTGTCAAATATGATGAAAATGGAAACTATGTTAATGCCATAACCTTTGGCGGAATTTTTAATGATCATATTCAAGCTATTCATGTGAATGGTGATGGACAAATTTTTGTTACAGGATCGTTTGAAGGCGACATTACCATTCAAGGACAAACAATCTCCAGCGGATCAGCAGCCAATGTTTTTGTGGCACGTTTCAACAGCGATTTGTCGTTGAGATGGTTGAGAGCTATTAACGATCAGTCTTACGAACAAGTAGGACAATCTATTATTGCAGATGTTGCCGATAATACTTATATTTCCGGCTATTTTCAAGCTGACCGAAACGAAACTGAAAATTCAGATGCGATTGAAGCACCATTAACGCAACAAGATTTGTTTATTGCCCGTTTCGATTTTGCCGGCGATTTGAAGTGGGTGAAAACCATTAATGGAACAGGTTTTCTTACCAACGGTTCATTAGCAGTCGATTATTCAGAGTGCGTTTATCATACCGGCACCTTTGCCAATGCTGCTCAATTACGCGAATCGAATGGTGAAGTGATGCATAATTATGTGAGTGCAGGCGGTTCTGACGGTTTCGTTCAAAAATTTGATAGAAACGGCTATCTCAGATGGGCATCTACCGTTGGCGGAACAGGTAACGACAGTTTAAAAACCGTTGCCACTGATGTTTTAGGCAATACCTATGTGGCCGGAAACTTTTCCGGAGAACTCACCTTTAATAATCATACCTTTACCAGCACACCGGGTTCTACTAATGCCTTTGTTGCCAAATTTGCTAATGTAGAATCTAACCATCCCTACACACCATTTATTCCGACTGTTTGGGGAAATGTGATTGACGGAAATAATTATCAAAATATTACAACCATCACGGTTGATAATGATCAAAATATTTATGTAGGCGGTGATTTTTCACTGTCTGCTCATTTGGGCGATACTTTGTTAGAAGCCGGTTATCCCAAAGATGCTTTTGTTGCACGCCTCAAAGATACCTATATCTCCAAAGATCCGATCATTGTTGATGCCGATTGTCCTGAAGATCCATCCGGTTCTATTCAACTATTTATTTCCGGTGGAACTTTACCTTACGATTACGTGTGGTCAATTCCGGGCGATACAGCTATTCTTGATCCTGTAGAAAGCGGAAGATATTGGTTTTGGATCGGCGATTACTATAATACTTGGGATGATTCCATCTGCGGATTCAATCAATCACTTTATGTAGAACATCTACATAATGCACCGGCGAAACCTAATTATATCACCGTTGATACCAATTATTTCTGTGCAGGAGCACTTATGACAGATCAAATTACGTTGACGGCACACACCACACCTACCAATCTTACCGATTCGATTTTTTGGAGAGAAGGCGATTGCTTTACCGGAACTATTTTGAACGGGAATGCCGGACATACCGATCTCGATGAATATTCTATCACGATTGATGCTCCTACAGATACAACCACATATTATGCCTATTGGGTGAGCGAATTTTGTGGGCGATCATTGTGTGCCGCTATCACCGTGTATGTAAAACCACAACCGGTAATGCCTGAATCAATAGTTTCTGATACCAATAATTTTTGTGTCGGATCTGTTGACTCTATTCGCTTGACAGCTATAGCAGGGTCAGGAAGAATAGTGGAATGGCTGTCCGATACTATCAATTACACGATTATTGGAACAGGAGAACACTTTTCAATAATTGCACCTGCTGTTTCCACCACCTATTTTGCAAGATGGAAAAATGAATGCGGAATGTCAGCATGTCAATCATATACGATTAATGTCATTCCTTATCCGGCATCTACGATCTATGAATTATCGGAAGAATATTGTAGCAATTCACCTATAGATACATTAATAGGTATGCCGGAAGGCGGTACTTGGAGTGGACAAGGCGTTACCCGTATTTCACCCACACAAGCAACATTTAACCCTGCAATAGCGATTATGGGAATCAACGAAATTTTATATACAGTGAGCGATAATGGCTGCGATAGTACCTTTGTGGCAACTACTATTGTTCATGCAGCCCCACAACCCGAATTTGAAGGATTGGATTCTGCTTATTGTTACGATGGAGCCAATGTGTTGTTGACAGGAAGTTATGCTCCGTTTGGAACATTCACATGCAACGAGAATCCTGATGCCATTGAAAACATCGGCTATGGTAAAGCGATGTTTAAACCAACTATTGCCGGCGTGGGTGGTCCCTATCATATTACATATATTTTCGAAGATGTCGCTACGGGGTGTATAGATAGCATAACAAAAACAACAAGTGTTCTCAAACCACAATTAACCATCGAAGGGTTGCCCTAAACCGCTTGTGCTGATGATGAATATATCACCATTTATGGATTAGTAGATAGTTCCTTTCACGGAGGTACATTTACAGGTACCGGCATTTCAGGACATTTAGATCCGGGCGAAGCATTATTTGATCCACATTTAACCCCCGGTATTTATACTGTCACTTTAACCTATAGCAACTATTTGGGATGCACCAGCACGATCAGTCAATCCATCGAAATTTTACCGACTCCGGTATCACCTGATACTATTTACGTGGTGAATGGATCTCCAAAATATTGTTATCAATCGGTTGATTCATTAACACTTGCTGTAGAAGGCGGATCAGGCGCATCCATTCAATGGTTCCTTGAAAGTTGTGGTAATAATGCTCCAATTATTGGTATGGGCAATCAAATACAAGTGGAGGCACCGAAAGAAAATACTAGTTTTTATGCAAGATGGATGAATAGTTGCGGCGCATCCGATTGTATTGAATTACAAATAACAGTTGATTCGCTACCCGAAATGTCGGTTAACGGAATTTTTGAAATTTGCAATAACGACTCTACAATGATGACTTCAGCCAATAGAACCGATTGTCAATATGTTTGGAAAGATGTTGAAACAGGAGTTGTATTGGGTAATGAACCGGAAATTGTTTTGGCACCTGATTTTACAACATGGTATCGTCAAATTGCCACTAATGAAAATCAATGTGTGGATAGTATTGATTTTGTGATCAACGTTTCGGAACCTCCTGCATTGGAATTAGGGGAAGATTTGTATATGTTTGCCTGCGATTCAGTGGAATTGAATGCTGGTGACGGAATTGGTTTTGAGCACTATTTGTGGCAGGATAATTCCATAGAATCCACTTATTGGGTCAAAGAATCGGGCGTTTATTATGTTACCGTATATAATGACGGATGCAGCATCACCGATTCGGTATATGTTGAATTATGTACCGATAAATTGTTTATTCCGAATGCATTTTCGCCTAATGGTGATGGATTGAACGATTATTTTCGTCCGAAACTTTCTGATATGACCTTAAAAGCAGAAATGTATATTTATTCGAGAAATGGAGGATTAATATTTCAAACTGAACGCATTACCGAAGGATGGGATGGAAAAGATTTAAACGGTCAAGAGTGTCCGAATGGTACTTATGCCTATTTAATTAAATATCATGTAAAAGTAGGCGTTGGAAGAACAATGGAAAAAACAGCCTCAGGAGCTGTAATTATTGTCAAGTAAATTTAAAATTTTCATAAAAACAGGCTCTTGAGCCTGTTTTTTTTTGTATTTAAATCTTTGTCCGAAAAACACTGAAAATGATTAATAAGTAAAATTATTGTATTATACTTAAAAGAAAACTAATTATCTTTGCAAAATTCATTAAAAAAAAGAATAATTAATTAAATACTTAAAAAATAAATAGTTATGAAAAAAATTTTAGTAGCTACCGAAAAACCATTTGCAGCAGTAGCAGTTGCAGGTATTCGTGAAATCGTTGAAAAATCAGGGAACCAATTATTATTACTGGAAAAATACACAGAAAAACAACAGCTATTAGATGCCGTAAAAGAAGCTGATGCTATCATAGTTCGTAGCGATGTGATTAGCAGAGAGGTAGTAGAAGCAGCCAAAAATTTAAAAATTGTGGTACGTGCCGGAGCCGGATACGATAATTTGGATTTAGAAGCATGCACGGATCATCAAGTTGTAGCAATGAATACACCGGGTCAAAATTCAAATGCCGTAGCCGAATTAGCTTTAGGATTAATGGTTTATTGTGCCAGAAATTTCTACAACGGAAAATCGGGTTCAGAGTTGAAAGGCAAAAAATTAGGTATTCATGCATATGGCAATGTAGGTAAATTAGTAGCACATATTGCCAAGGGATTTGGTATGACGGTATATGCTTTCGATCCATTTGTTAAAGATGAAGTGATGAAAAGCGAAGGAATCATACCAGTTGATTCTGTGAATGCATTATATAGCACTTGCGATTATGTATCTTTACACATTCCTGCCACAGCAGAAACTAAAAAATCAATCAACTACGATTTGTTGAATACAATGCCCAAAGGAGCTACTTTGGTAAACACAGCTCGTAAAGAGGTGATTTGTGAAGAATCATTATTGAAAATCATGAACGATCGTCCCGATTTCAAATATGTATCTGATGTCGCTCCAGATTGTGTCGCCGAGCTTACCGAAAAATTTGCCGGACGTTTTTATGCTACTCCGAAAAAAATGGGAGCACAAACCGAAGAAGCTAATGTGAATGCCGGTTTAGCAGCTGCCAATCAAATTGTAAAATTCTTTGAAACTGGTTGTACCACTTTCAAAGTCAATAAATAATTTTTGATCAATAATGTTTCTTGTTCCTTATGGTAAAACATTAAGGAACAAGAAACTTTTTATATTACAAACAATCATTAAAATTCAATCCTTTTATTATGTACGAACCTGAAGAAAAACAAGTATCTTTTTTTAGATTTGATGATTTACGTATCTATCACAAAACCTTAGATTATATCGTGTTTTTATTTAATGAAACACAAAATTGCCCTCAAGAATTGAGGACTAAATTTATTGATGCTGCCGATGCCGTTGCACAAGCCATTGCTGAAGGATCAACACGAAGCAAACAACATTGTGCTACAATATTAAAAGGAGCAAAACCTAATGTTCGTGCTTGCGTTGTATATACAGCCATAGCAATGCGTTTGGGCGTTTTTGATGAGGCGACGGCAGAAGAGTCGAACAAACATCTGATGGAAATCACAAAAATGTTGGGTGCTTTTATCGGATCGTTAACTAAAGTTAAACCAATGTATAACAATAGTTCAGCTTATAATAGCGAAACAGAGATGGATGAAATGGATTTGGATGTTGAAACAACTGAAACACCCATTGAAAATCTTCTATAGTTTTTGGAATGATGATTTTTTGAACAAACATTATCACCACTTCGATCGCATGATTACAAAAGCAGGTGAAAAAATAGATTTAAAAATCATAAACTCTACCGACTTACGTTATTTATCAGTTTTTTTATAAAGATATAATTTTCAAACTATTAAAAAATCAAAAAAATGGCAATAGTAAAACCATTTAAAGGGTTACGCCCACCCAAGGCATTAGTAAAAGATTTATCATGCCTACCTTACGATGTAATGAATTCTCAAGAAGCCGCAGAAATGGCTCAAGGAAAATCGTGTTCATTGCTACACATCACGCGTGCCGAAATTGACTGTCCGGAAGGAACAGACATTCACAGTGCCACTGTTTACGAAAAATCAGTCGAAAATTTTAAATTATGGCAAGAAAAAGGCTGGTTAGTCAAAGAAGATGAACCGAAATTCTATATCTATGCTCAAACCATGGATGGACGTACACAATACGGAATTGTGGCATGTGCCGCTTGTGAAGACTATATGAAAGGCGTGATTAAAAAACACGAACTGACTCGTCCCGATAAGGAAGAAGATCGTATGATTTTGACACGTTATACCAATGCTAACATAGAACCGGTATTTTTTAGCTACAAAGCTGTTCCGGAAATTGATGAAATTGTGGATGAAATTATCCAAAATCAAAAACCTGACTATGATTTCAACTCCGAAGATGGTTTCGGACATCATTTTTGGGTCATCAACGACCGCGAAACAAATCAACAAATCGAAATGTTATTTGCTACTAAAGTTCCTGCAACATACGTAGGAGATGGTCATCACAGAACAGCCGCAGCTGCACGCATCGGTGTTGAACGTAAAGCACAAAATCCTCATCATACGGGAAATGAAGAATATAATTTCTTTA
>JAQUSR010000066.1 GCA_028710155.1 Bacteroidales bacterium
TTTTTTTTACTACTCAAACATCGTTGAATACTTTGGTGTCCACCCGAAAATAAAAGGCACGAAACATTCATTTCATCGGCTACTTCTGCATCATGCAAAGTATCACCTATTAACAAAGCATTGTTCGAATAAATTTTTTGTTCCGATAATAATTTTCTTCCGATTTCCATTTTTCCACCACCATAATCATCTCCAATACCATAAACGGCTTTGAAAAAATGATGGATACCATAGTCTTTCAGCATTTTTTGCAACAATGATTGTTTCATCGAAGATAAAACAAATTGTTCACAACCAATATTTTGTATTTTTGACAACACCTCTAACGAATGATCTGTCAACGTTGCTCGCGATAAAAGTTTTTGATAACGTTGCATAAATTCTAAACCCACTTCTTCAAAAGATTCTTGTTCAAAATTGAAACCGATTTTTTCGTAATACAATTTTACAGGGAAATCAAAAACCTGTTTGTAATATTGTTCTGTCAATAGTGGCAATTTTCTTTCTTTCAAAAGGCTATTCATCGCTATAATACTTATTTCCAAATCATTAAGCAATGTACCATTCCAATCCCAAATCAAACATGTCTGTGTAGTAATCATAAAAATTTTTGGGGAGCTAAATTACATTAATCTACCTATTAACGCAACAAAATCGTCTTTTTTTTCAAAAAACTTTATTTAATTTTTCTAGATACCATTGAAAAAAAATATATATAAAGATACTTTATTTTATAGGGTATTTAAAAGCTAAAAAATCTACTTTTGCACCATTGTTTTAATGAAGAAAAAAAATAAATAAAATATATGTTTGAAAGCCTGAGTACCAGATTAGAACGCTCTTTAAAACTGTTAAAAGGACAGGGAAAAATCAACGAGTTGAACGTTGCGGAAACGTTGAAAGAGATACGCCGAGCTTTATTAGATGCTGATGTCAGCTATAAAGTTGCCAAAAAATTCACCGATAATGTGAAAGATAAAGCCATGGGGCAAAATGTCATTTCCTCCATTTCTCCCGGACAATTAATGATCAAAATTGTTCACGACGAATTGGCAAGTTTAATGGGAGGCAATGCCATAGACATCACTTTACAAGGAAATCCGTGCATCATTTTGATTGCCGGTTTGCAAGGGTCTGGAAAAACCACTTTTTCGGCAAAATTAGCCCATCACTTGAAAACTAAACGCGGCAAAAAGCCATTGTTGGTTGCCGGCGATGTTTACCGTCCGGCTGCCATTGAACAGTTAAAAGTTTTGGGCGAACAAATTGATGTAAAAGTATGGGCAGAAGAAGATAATAAAAGCCCCGTTTCCATCGCACAAAATGCCATCAAATACGCTAAAGAATATGGTTACCAAGTAGTTATAATCGATACAGCAGGTCGTTTAGCAGTGGATGAGGTGATGATGAACGAAATTAGCAACGTGAAAGAAGCTACTCATCCTCACGAAACATTATTCGTAGTGGATTCCATGACCGGACAAGATGCCGTCAACACCGCCAAAGCGTTCAACGACCGTTTAAATTTCGATGGTGTGGTATTAACTAAATTGGATGGCGATACACGTGGTGGAGCAGCTTTGACCATACGTTCTGTTGTAGAAAAGCCCATAAAATTTGTAGGTATAGGCGAAAAGATGGATGCGTTGGATGTATTTTATCCTGCACGTATGGCGGACAGAATTTTGGGAATGGGCGATATCGTTTCTTTTGTTGAAAAAGCTCAAGAACAATTTGATGAAGAAAACGCACGAAAACTCACCAAAAAATTTGCCCTCAACGAATTTGACTTTGAAGATTTTTTAGACCAGATACGTCAAATTAAAAAAATGGGAAACATTAAAGATTTAATGAGTATGATTCCCGGTATGGGCAAACAAATAAAAGATCTAGATATTGACGATAATTCATTTAAAGGTATCGAATCCATCATTCAATCTATGACAGCAGAAGAACGAAAAAATCCGAACATTTTAAATGGTTCTCGTAGAAGAAGAATCGCCAACGGATCCGGA
This sequence comes from Bacteroidales bacterium, assembly GCA_028710155.1. Taxonomy (GTDB): domain Bacteria; phylum Bacteroidota; class Bacteroidia; order Bacteroidales; family WRLA01; genus WRLA01. The sequence continues at coordinate 2,016 of JAQUSR010000066.1, forward strand.
AAAACTATCGTTGAAGTCAATCAATTAGTGAAACAATTTGATGAGACTCGAAAACTGATGCACAAAATCACTACCGGAAAAGGAAAAAACATCATGCAAATGATGGGAAAAATGAAACGTAAATAATCAAACACTAAATACCATGAAGTTAATTGATGGAAAATTCATTGCCAATCAAGTAAAAGGAGAAATTAAAAAAGAGGTGGTTCAATTGTTGGATACCGGACATCGGGCACCTCATTTAGCAGCCATTTTAGTCGGCTCCGATCCGGCAAGCCAAACATATGTTGCCAGCAAAGAAAAATCGTGCCATGAAGTTGGTTTCATATCTTCACTCTATAAATATCCTGAAACCATCTCCGAACAAGAACTTTTGTCGGTCATCGACTTCCTTAACGCCGATACCGAAATTGACGGTTTTATCATTCAATTACCTTTGCCAAAGCATATTAATACTGACCATATTTTGTTACGTATGGATCCGAATAAAGATGTAGATGGATTTCACCCCATCAACGTAGGACGAATGGCAACCGGCATGGAAGCTTTTTTACCTGCAACACCGGCCGGTATCATGGAATTGTTGAAACGTTACGAAATTGAAACTATCGGAAAAAATTGTGTGGTACTGGGACGCAGCAACATTGTAGGAACACCCATGTCGATTTTGATGTCACGAAAAGGTTACCCCGGCGATGCCACTGTTACTTTATGTCATTCCAAAACAACTCATCTCAAAGAAATATGTTTGCAGGCAGATATTTTGATTGCAGCTATAGGCAAACCGCATTTTGTAACAGAAGATATGGTCAAAGAGGGAGCTGTGGTCATTGATGTAGGTATTCATCGCGTTCCTTCAAATGAGAGTAAAACCGGTTACAAACTTATTGGAGACGTAGATTTTGATAATGTTAGTAAAAAATGCAGCTATATTACACCTGTTCCAGGTGGGGTTGGGGTGATGACGATCGTCAGTTTGTTACAAAACACGTTGAAAGCCTATAAAAACAATACACCTTGTGATTGTATCGAGGATGATCATTGCGATGATGAGTCGTGTGATTGTGGCTGTCATCACCACGAATAAAATCAAAGGAAGCGTTTGAATGGAGGATTGAAGTTGATAAAAATGAATAAAGCAAAAAACCATGACGGTTTAAAATTGCCTGTAGTAGAAGAGTTTTACAGCATTCAAGGTGAAGGTTTTCATACAGGAAAAGCCGCCTATTTTTTACGAATAGGAGGATGTGATGTCAGTTGTGCATGGTGTGATGAAAAACGGGCTTGGAACGCCGGCAATTTTCAAATGATTGACATTGAAGGTGTTGTTGAACGCATTGCGGTTGTACCTGCAAAAGCTGTTGTTGTAACAGGGGGCGAACCTCTTTTATGGAATTTGGATATTCTTTGTAAAAAATTGAAAGAAAAAGGGATTGAAACCTTTTTGGAGACATCGGGGTCAGAACCGCTGTCAGGTCAATGGGATTGGGTTTGTTTATCTCCTAAAAAAAATGCACCACCGTTGCACGAAGTGTTGGAACATGCCGATGAGTTAAAAGTTGTTATTGAAACTATTACCGATTTTGCTTGGGCAGAAGAAAATGCAAAAGAGGTGCCGTCTCATTGCAAATTGTGGTTGCAACCGGAATGGAGTTGTTCTCAAAAAATGATGCAACCAATTGTAGATTATATACTTCAACATCCAAAATGGTCAATTTCGTTACAAAGTCATAAATATATGAGAGTGCCGTAATTGAGAATTCTATTTTCAAACAACAAAAATGAAAAAAATCCTTATAATACGGTTTAGTTCAATTGGTGATATTGTTTTAACAACACCCGTTATTCGTTGTTTAAAACAAAAATTTCCCGACACTGAAATTCATTTTTTGGTCAAAAAGCAATTTGCACCAACGGTGGAAGCCAATCCGAATATCGACAAGCTACATATTTATAATTATAATCTACCTGAAATTTTACAAGAATTACGTGCCGAAAAGTTTGATTATATTGTTGATTTACAGAGAAGTTTAAGGTCTAAAATTGTTTTATTAGCACTGCATAAACCTTTCTCCTATTTTCCAAAACTCAACTATCAAAAATGGATGTTAGTGCATTTTAAAACTGATAAATTGCCTGATGTTCATATTGTTTCTCGATATTTTGAAGCAGTTAAAAACTTACAGGTTGTTGATGACAAAAAAGGCTTGGATTATTTTATTCCTGAAAATCAAGAGATTTCACAACGTGATTTACCCGAAGGATATTGGAATCGTTATGCTGTTTTGGTGGTAGGCGGAAGTTTTTCAACCAAACAAATCCCAACAAAAAAAGCACTCGAAATTTGTAAAATCATGAATCAACCGATTGTTATTGCAGGCGGAAAAAATGATTGGTTGGTTGGAAACGAAATTTCTTCACTTTTGAAAGGAATGATATTCAATGCTTGTGGAAAATTCAGTCTCAATCAATCAGCTTCTTTGATTAAAAATGCACAATGTGTTATCACCTCCGACACCGGTTTAATGCACATTGCAGCAGCATTTCATCAACCGATTGTATCACTTTGGGGCAATACAGTTCCAAAATTCGGGATGTATCCATATATGCCTGAAACACCTGAACGATCATTAATGTTAGAAGTTTCGAACCTTAAATGTCGTCCTTGTTCAAAACTCGGTTTCAAAAAATGTCCAAAAAAACATTTTCGTTGCATGAACGATATTTCACTGCAAGACATAGAACCCTTTATTCAAAAATATCAACAAAAAATTTCAGCAGAATGATATAATTTTTCTCACTTTTTATTGAGTTTTTGTAAAATGCCAAAAAGAATTGCTATAGTTATTTTATTGATATTCAATATTTCTATTGTTTATCCGCAACGTGTTGCTGTTGTTTTAAGCGGCGGTGGTGCCTACGGAACAGCACATATCGGATTTTTAAGAGCTTTAGAAGAAAACAATATACCTATTGATTATATAGCTGGAACGAGTGCGGGAGCCATCATCGGCGGGTTATATGCTGCCGGTTATACTATTGAAGAAATTGAACGTTTTTTTTTATCGGGCGAAGTTCAAAAAATCAGTTTGGGAAAAATTGAAACCGATGATATTTTTGCTTTTTATGCTCCGCCTCCGTCTCCGACTTTTTTACCGATCAAATTTGACATCAAAAACGGAAAATTAAAACATATTCTTCCCAATAATTTGCGGTCGCCTTCAAAAATGGATTATCGTTTTATGACATATTTTTCGGGAGCATCGGCTGCAAGCAACTATCAATTTGACAGTTTGATGATTCCTTTTCGGTGTGTGGCTTCTGATATTGATTCCAACCGTTCTTACGTTTTTTCTCAAGGAAATCTTGGTAATGCCATTCGAGCGTCGATGAGTATGCCCCTATTTTTCAAACCCGTGGAAATTGACGGCAAAATTTTGTTTGATGGCGGCATGTACAACAACTTTCCGGTTGATGTAGCTCAAGACACTTGGCAACCTGATATTATCATCGGTTGCAAATCAGTCGAAAATTTCAAAAAACCGGAATCGGAAGATGTTATCTCGCAGTTGCAAAATATTTTAATGAACAATACCAATTTCAACATTGATTCTTCTTTCGGAATTTTGATAGAGCCCAATTTGAACAAAGTTGATATTTTAGATTTCTCTGATACACAACATTATATAGATAGTGGTTATATTGCCACCAAACGTTCTATGGAGAAGATTACATCTCGCATCAATCGTCGATCCTCTCCCATCGAACGTTCTGAAAAAAGAGCTTCTTTTAAAAATAAAATTCCGCCCCCAAACATTGATACGATTACTTTTATCGGCGTTAATGAAAAACAAGCTCAGTTTATTCGGAAACAATTACGTACTAAATATTCCAGCCATTTTAAAGAAGAGTTTCGCAAAGACTATTTTCGACTGCTACAATCGCCGCATATCAGTTCTATTTATCCTCAAATGATTTATGATCAAAACCTTAAAAAGTGGAATTTGATTTTAAATGTGAAAATTGCACCACACTATAATTTTGACATTGGAGGTGCTTTATCGACCGATATTTCTTCTAATCTTTTCTTACAGTTTTCTTATTTACATTTGGCAAAACAGGGTTTCCGATGGAGCATCAACGGCTATGTCGGACTATTTTATCGGTCGGTCAATGCCAATTTTAAGACCTTTTTTTCGGGCAATGTGCCGGTTTCTTTGGAGTTGGATGCCACTGCCAATTTTTATCGTTATTATAATAAAAACGGGTTGTTTTTTATTAACGAAACACCTTCCAATTTTTCGGAAAACAATAATAATTTGATTGTTAAATGTGGTATTCCCATCAAAAACAATACGGTTTTATATGCCGGAGCCGGAATCGGTTACGACAAAAGCAAATATTTTCAAAATTCGATGTACACCCGTGTTGATACCACCGATTTAAGCGAATTAAATTATTTCTCACCCTTTATTCAATACGAGGTCAACAATTTGAATAAGATTGCGTTTCCTTATGCGGGTCGAAAATTGAGTTTACAAGGCTTGTATGTGTTTGGAAATGAAATTTATACACCCGGAACCACTGCTGACCCCGACGCTGTAAAAAGTACGATTTACAAAAATTGGTTTCAAGTGAATTTGAATTTTGAAAATTATTTTCGTATCACCCGTTGGTTTCGATTAGGACTTTCAGTGGATGCAGCCATGAGCAACCAACCGCTGTTTTCCAACTATATGGCAACAATGATCGAGATGCCGGAATTTGCTCCTACAGTGCATCTTAAAACTTTTTTCATTCCTGAACTTCGAGCTCCGATTTTTACTGCCGTAGGCGGAAAATTAATTTTTCCCGTTTTTAACGATCATTTGAATTTTCGGGCAGGAATGTTTGTATTTCAACCCTATCAAGAGGTGATTAACAAAGGTAATTTGAAACCAGAACTTAGTAAACCGTTTCCGCTACCCAAATGGTTATTAGCCGGTTCTATCACTTATCACACCATGTTTGGTCCGTTGAGTTTGACCAGCAGCTATGTTCATAACATCAAAGATCCTTTTTCTATCGCTCTTTCTTTTGGATATATATTATTTAACAAAACGTTACGAGAACCATGAAAAAAATCATTCTCATTTTTTTATTCATCCTGACTTTTACAATTTCGGCACAAGACAAACCATTGCGAGTGTTGTTTATCGGTAACAGCTATACAGCCGTCAACAATTTACCACAAATGGTTTCTGATGTTGCTACTTCAGCCGGAGAAGCCTTTATCTTTGAAAGTAATACACCCGGAGGTTGCACTTTTCAACAACATTGTTCCAACACCTCCATGACATTAATTTGCAAAGGGGGCTGGGATGTAGTGGTATTGCAAGAACAAAGTCAAATCCCTTCATTTCCGATAAATCAAGTTCAATCAATATGTTTTCCGTTTGCTGCTCAATTAGTTGATTCCATTTATTCAATCAATCCGTGCGCTCGTGCGATGTTTTACATGACTTGGGGACGCGAAAACGGTGACAGCGAAAACTGTCCCCATTGGCCTCCTGTTTGCACCTACGAAGGGATGGATAGTTTGTTGTATGAACGTTATATGACGATGGGCGAAGAAAATCAAGCCGATGTGGCACCCGTTGGCGCTGTTTGGCATCATATACGAGAGTATTTCCCTGAAATCGAATTATATAGTGGCGATGGAAGTCATCCCTCTTTATCGGGATCGTATGCAGCTGCCTGCACTTTTTTCAGTTTGATTTTTCAACAAGATCCGACCTTGATTACCAACAATTTGAATGTTCCTGACGAAAAAGCAGAAGTGATCAAAAACGCTGTAAAAACAGTGGTTTACGATAGTCTTTCAAAATGGATGAAGGTGGAATCGCAAACCGTAACCGCACAATTTGATTTTTTGATTCAGGAAAATAAAACCGTTGACTTTCACAATTTTTCGGTTAATGCCACCGAATTTGAATGGGATTTTGGAGACGGTTTTTATGCCACTTCCGAAAATCCGATTCATCAATATGCAGGATGGGGCGATTATCAAGTGGTTTTGAAGGCATCTAATATTTGTTCTGTGGATACTTTTTCGCAAATAGTAACTCTTTCTAATGTTTCATTGAACGAAAAACAGGCTGCCAAAATCAAAATTTTCCCCAATCCTACAAACGATCAGATTACATTGACAGAAGTTAATAGTTATAAATTAGAAGTTTGCAATTTTGAAGGGAAGTCTGTTTTACAAACCATTGCAACGGCAAACACATTTTCATTAGATTTATCTTCTTTGATAACAGGTGTTTATGTTATTAAAATTTGGAAAAAAGAAAAAATGATAAAAATGCAAAAAGTGATCAAACGATAAAACAAAAAACGGTACTTTTGTTACCGCATATTTAATAATATTGGTTCGATATTTATCGTTTTCTTCAACATTTTATTGATACACAAAATAAACGTAATAATTTAAAAATAAGTAATATGAAATCAAAAGGCACTATTGCCATACTTTGCGGAGGTGGACCGGCACCCGGCATCAACACGGTTATTGGAACAGCCGCCAAATCATTTTTATTGGACGGCTATCGCGTTTTAGGCATTCATGGCGGTTATAAAGGACTTTTATCGGAAGACGGTGAAACCAAAGAGATTACCTTCACCAAAGCCGACAACATCTTTAAAACAGGCGGATCGTATCTAAAAATGAGTCGCCACAAACCCAAAGATGACGAATTTTCCACTCGTTTTTTTATTGAAAATGATGTTAAATTGTTGATCACCATTGGTGGAGACGACACAGCTTCGACAGCAAATCGTATTTCTAAGTTTTTAGCAACACAAAACGTTAAAATTCAAAATATTCACGTTCCAAAAACCATTGATAACGACTTACCTTTAGACGAAGATCAATATACTTTCGGCTATATGTCGGCAAAAGAAGAGGGCAGCCGCATTACCACAACGGTATATGAAGATGCTCGCACCTCCGATAACTGGTTTGTAATTTCGGTCATGGGACGCGAAGCCGGACATTTGGCTTTCGGTATCGGGTCGGCATGTCACCTTCCGATGATTATCATTCCGGAGATGTTCAACAAAACCACCATCACTTTCGACAAAATCATTCGATTGATGATTTCATCAATTGTGAAACGGAAATTAATTGGTGTCAACTATGGCGCCATCAGCATCAGCGAAGGCGTTTTCCACTTCCTTTCGGAACAGGAAATTAAAAACAGCGGCATCAATTTCAGCTATGACGACCACGGACATCCTGAATTGGGAATCATTAGCAAAGCACATATTTTCAATTTATTATTGCAAGATAAATTGACAAAATTAGACCTAAAAGTCAAAAGTCGTCCGGTGGAAATTGGCTACGAGGTGCGTTGTGTTCAACCCGCCGCCTTCGACAAAATGTATTGTGCGATGTTGGGCATGGGTGTAAAAACATTGTTCGACCAAGGCGAAAGTGGTTGTATGGTAACCGTTGATTCTGTTGGAAACGTTAAACCATTGTATTTGAAAGACGTAGAAGGTCCGGATGGAAAGGTAAAACCACGTTTGGTTCAAATTACACATCCGAAAGCAAAAATGGTTTATCGTCAAAATCAGCAATATCTGACTCCTGCCGACTACGAAGACGCCAAGAAATATTTGAAAAATCCGGAAGAATACGACTTTTTCAAGATATTGAATTGGTCGCCAGATGATTTGAAATAAATTTTTCTAAACGAAAAAAATCCGAAACTTCAAAGTCTCGGATTTTTTGTTTGCAAATATTTAGGTATGAAAGACAATATGAATCTTTCATTTTCTTATAATTAATTATGATAAATAATATTACCTTTGCACTCATCAATTCAAAGAATTATGGAAAATAAGTTGTTTATTTATAATACATTGACTCGCAATAAGGAAGAGTTTAATCCAATTCATCCGCCACACGTTGGAATGTATGTTTGCGGACCAACCGTTTATGGCGATGCACACTTAGGACATGCTCGTCCTGCCATCACTTTCGACTTGGTTTTTCGTTATTTAACCCATATCGGCTATAAAGTTCGTTACGTGCGTAACATTACTGATGTCGGTCATTTGGAGCATGATGCCGATTCCGGTGAAGATAAAATTGCCAAAAAAGCCCGTTTAGAACAGTTGGAACCGATGGAAGTGGTACAATATTTCACCAATCGCTATCATCACGATATGGAACGACTGAATGTGCTACCGCCATCCATTGAGCCACATGCTTCCGGCCATATCATCGAACAGATGGATTTGATAAAAAAAATCATTAACAACGGTTTTGCTTACGAAGAAAACGGTTCTATTTACTTTGACGTTCAAAAATATAATCAAAAATATCCCTACGGCATCCTTTCAGGTCGAAAAATCGACGAGTTGCTTGCCACCACACGCGAGTTGGACGGACAAGAAGAAAAACACGCTTCTGTTGATTTTGCGTTATGGAAAAAAGCTGCTCCAGAACACATTATGCGTTGGGAATCGCCTTGGAGTAACGGATTTCCGGGTTGGCATCTCGAATGTTCGGCAATGGGTAAAAAATATCTAGGAAGCCCGTTTGATATTCACGGCGGCGGATTGGATTTAATGTTTCCGCATCACGAATGCGAAATCGCCCAATCGCAAGCTGCTGATGGCGTTACACCGGTAAAATATTGGATGCACAACAATATGATTACCATTGAAGGACAAAAAATGGGAAAATCGTTGGGCAATTTCATCACATTGGAACAATTTTTCAATGGTAACCATCCAAAATTAGAAAAAGCCTACTCGCCTATGAATATCCGCTTTTTCATTTTACAGGCACACTATCGCAGCACAGTCGATTTTTCAAACGCTGCCCTACAAGCTGCCGACAAAGGTTTTCGAAAACTGATGGAAGCTGCCAAAACGTTGCAACATCTTACGCCTTCCGACATTGCTTCCTCTGATGAAATTAAAACATGGAGAAACCGTTGCTACGAAGCCATGAACGATGATTTTAACAGCTCTATTTTGATTGCACATCTTTTTGATGCTGTTCGTATTATCAACTCCGTTAACGATAAAAAACAACAAATTTCAGCCGATGATTTACAATTGCTGACGACAACCTTTAATGCTTTTGTTTTCGATATTCTTGGATTAATGGATGAAACAGAAAGTGGTGATAACAGCGAATTAATCAACGGATTGATGAATACAATTTTACAATTGCGTGTAGATGCACGAGCCCGCAAAGATTGGGCTGCATCCGATGCTATCCGCGATCAATTGGCCGCTCTTAATATCATTGTCAAAGACGGAAAAGAGGGAACTACTTGGGGATTCAAAGAATAAATACGGTTTTAATCAATACAAAAAAAACGGCAAAGCCGTTTTTTTTTGTATATTGATTTCAAGAAAAGCAACAAGTAATAACATCTATTTAATTGAATATCATTTTATTCAAATGGATTCTCTTTATTAAAATCGGGTATATAGCAATTTTTGCTTTCCATTTCTTGAACCCAACCGTTTTCAAAGCCCAAATCATCGATACAATCGGTTACAATATCGTATTCTTCTTGCTTCAAAGGTCTATTTAAAAACGGAAATTGCGGAATCTGAAACGGAGCATCGTATTGCGACATTACAGATATAAATATTTGATTATCAATCGATGCGATGGCTCTTAAAACATTACAGCTGTTTTGAACATTTTCCGGAAGAACTAAATGTCTAACGATTAATCCTTTACGACACAAATCATATTCATCTATTTCCAATTTTGCCCCTTTCTGTCGATACATTTCCATAATTGCCAACTTTGCTTTTTCAGGATAATCAGCAGCTTTAGAAAGATTTTGCGCCAATGATGAATCCATATACTTGAAGTCGGGAAGATAAACATCAACATAATCAGCAATTTGCTTCAAGGTTTCAACCGAATCGTAACCATTGGAGTTATAAACGACTGTAGGAAAATATCCTTTATGGTGCAAAATATCCAAAGTATCCACCATTTGTCCTACAAAATGTGTCGGAGAAACAAACCCCAACATATCAATTCCTTGTTGCAAAAACGGAATAATTTTTTCGGCTAATTGCAAGGTTGTCATTTCTTGACCATGAGTTTCATTGCAACGGCTGATTTGATAATTTTGACAATAGATACATTGTAAATTACATTTCGAGAAAAAAACGTTGCAAATGCCGTTTTCACCAGAAAGCACCGGTTCTTCACCATAGTGCAAACAAACCGAAGAAACCGTTGGTAACATG
>JAQUSR010000208.1 GCA_028710155.1 Bacteroidales bacterium
CCACGAGTCGGCTTTTTCTTTTTTTAAATTTCAATATTTTTTGTCATTCCGACCAACGCGGATGAATCCCTTCGCCAGTACGTTGCGAACGAAGCGATTCCTCCACTCCCCATTCGACCCGGCTCAGGGTCGGAATGACAAAATACAATAAAAAAACCGCTTCGCATGGCGAAACGGAAAACGAAACTAAATTCGATGATCGTGATGTCTTACAACCCAGTAAGTGGCTTCGAATTCACGACGAACTTTTTCTTGCCGGTCCTGAGCAGCCGCCAAAATTGGCAACTGGAATGACAATACGAAGAGGAACCACCCCACAGCACTTAAGACCCAAAGCTGGAGCGCCGCAACAAAGGTAAATACGACAAAAAGATAAATAGCAAGGCCAACAGCCACAAATCCAGAAAGATAAAACGGAACCTTTCCAACATGCTCTTCCAAATTCATCTGATCAGGATGGAAGAAAAAGATCAATGCAGAAATAATGAAAAACAGAATTGCGCAACTCAAAAGGACGTACAACAAATTCCCCAAGAACAAATCCGCGAGCTGACTTTCATTCAACGGTCCCATTCTCACCTCCTAGCATGAGTGAAACACCCGTCTCTCCTTTCGCTCCAGTCCCACCTGGCTCCCTTTATAAACTTTATTTATCACGCCGAAGCTTCAAAAGCGAAGGCGGATAACTTTACAAACTTTTAACTAATCTCACCTCCGCCCAGACATTCCTTCCCTTTCCACATTACGCAAAACTGTCCGGCAGTAACTGCTCGCACAGAATTTTTAAAAATCACTTTATACTTATTATTTTCTTTAATAATTTTTCCACTAACAAAATCAGATGCGTAACGCACTTTACATTTTACGTTCATCGGCAACGTTGGTTCAACTCCGGAAATCCAATTCACTTTTTTCAAAATCAATTCTTTTTTACCCAAATCATCCACGTTCTTGCTCACCCACAAAATATTTTTCTTAATATCGAGCTGAACGACAAACCACGGACCGCCTCCAAGCCCGATTCCTTTGCGCTGACCGATTGTATAGAGCGCCAAGCCATTATGCTCGCCAATAATTTCTTTCGTGCTGTAATCGCGAATTTCGCCTTTGTGCAGAGGCAAATATTTTTTCAAAAAATCGCTCAAACTTCCATTCGGAATAAAACAAATTTCTTGTGATTCTCGTTTGGCCGCAGTCGGCAAATCAAATTTCGCCGCTAACTTCCGCACTTCCGGCTTCTTATATTTTCCAATCGGAAACAAAACATGAGAAAGTTTTTCCTGATTGAGCTGATGCAAAAAATAAGTCTGATCCTTGTCCATATCTTTGCTTACGATTAATTTCGCTCTCTTTTTTTGATTATTTTTTGTTTTTTGTAATTTGTTTTTTGGTGCTTCGATCACTGCGTAATGTCCAGTCGCAATATAGTCCGCTCCCAACGCTTTCGCCTTCTGCCAAAAATCCCCAAACTTAATCTGCTTGTTGCACATCACACAAGGATTAGGCGTTCGCCCCTGTCCGTATTCTTCAATAAAATAATCCACGACGTTTTCCTTGAACGGCGCACGGAGATTCATAGTGTAAAATGGGATGCTTAGTTTCTGGCAAACCCGACGAGCGTCTTGCTGAGCTTCGAGCGAACAACAAATATTATCCCTCACTTTGCCGTCAATGGTTTCAGCCCAGAATTGAATAAAAATACCAAAGACTTCATAGCCTTGTTTCAGCAACAATGCGGCCGCGACCGAGGAATCCACTCCCCCGCTAATACCGACAGCAACTTTGATATTTTTCCGCTTATTTAACATATAAGCACATTCTAAACTAAGTTTGTCAAATAATCAAGGCCTGGCACTTAAGAAAAACATTGTCGCCGAAGAAAGCATTTGTTATCATTTAGACAATTGGAATTTATACTCCGTCTTGCTCTTGAGACAACCAAGGGAGTCCCAACCAACAAAAACCAAGAGCCCCAAATTATCCAAAACTAAAAAAGGTCGATTGGATAACCGAACTCAATTATTTATTTATCACACTTCTTATGGAAAAAAATGAAAACGACAAGCTTAGCCTGACTGCTGATGAGCGATATTGGTTGGAGCGCAGACCTCGACGATGGAAATGGGATGAGTGGGGCTCTCCGGTCGGATTAAGTCTTGGTTGGGCTATCTTCATTGTCTCAATCGGATTTTTTCTCTACCTCCTGCACTTGGCAGGACTTCTAGGTTAGAAAAAACAAAAGTCGGCTTTATAAAAGCCGATTTTTGTTTTTAGATTTTCTTATTTAGCAGCTAAATGACCTTGCAACTCAAGTTTATCAGCAAATTTACTTTACAACCAAATTTTGTATAATAAAGACATTAAATTGAACAATCTCACATCTATGAAAATCATTACACGAGAAGAATCAATCTCCGTTGCGAAGCCGGAAGGAACAAACGTCCGTTACTATCTGCGAAATGAATACGAAGTTCACTACAATGAACAAGTCGCCGGATCTACTCAGACTTGGCATCATCATGAGAAAATCCTTGAAACGATTTATATCATCGACGGCGAATTAACCGCTGAATGGAAAGTAGAAAACAACATGGAAAAACAAATTGTCAAAACCGGCGATTTGATTGAAACGGAAAACACTCCGCATACTTTTACAAATCACACTGATAAGATGGTAAAATTCCTGGTCATC
>JAQUSR010000209.1 GCA_028710155.1 Bacteroidales bacterium
ACTTGCAAAATGAATGAGTTTTTCACGCAAATCTCTCAGTTCGGAGGAGAATTTTCCCCGCAATTGATTCAACGCCAATTCGTGTGACTGACGCGATTCCGATGCAATTAAATCTGCCACGGCTTCCGCTTGCGACAAATCCATTTTTCCGTTCAAGAAAGCCCGTTGCGTAAATTCTCCCGGATTGGCAATGCGACACCCTTTTCGTACCAACAACGATAAAACCTGTTGTAAAATGAAGGAGGAACCGTGACACGCAATTTCAGCACTTTCTTCGCCTGTAAAGCTTTTGTTTTCAGCAAAAAGAGAAATTAACACTTCGTCTAAAATTTTCCCATCTTCGTTTGTGATTGTACCAAAATGTAAGGTGTGTGATTGGCTCCCGCTCGTTTTTTTGGAAAAAACAGACGAAATAATTTCCCACGATTTAGGCCCTGAAAGGCGTATCATTCCGATTGCTCCAACGCCATTTGGGGTAGAAATTGCACAAATTGTATCTGAAAATTGCATGTTTAATCACTTTTCTACAAAAGTAAAGGAATAAACGGATTTGATTACGAATAAACTCTTTTGAAATAGTTGATTAAACGAAATGAATCAACTGTTAAATACTAAAACAGCATAAATCTACCGCCAAAGACAGCCACGTTGTGAATCTGCAATTTGTTAATTTGCAATCTGCAATCTACATTTTATAAATTTGTAAATTCGCAATTAGTAAATTCGCTAATTAGAAATTAAAAAAATGAAAACAAACCATGAAATAGATTACGAAATCCACGGAGAAGAAATGCAATTGGTGGAAATCGAATTGGATCCAAATGAAACAGCCATAGCCGAAGCAGGCGCGTTTATGTACATGGACGAAGGCATCGAAATGGAAACCATTTTCGGCGACGGAAGCGAACAAAAATCGGGGTTTTTAGGAAAAATTCTCGGTGCAGGGAAACGCTTGTTGACGGGCGAAAGTTTGTTCATGACCGCGTTTACACATACAGGGTACGGAAAAGCGCGCGTTGCTTTTGCTTCTCCTTATCCTGGGAAAATCATTCCAATGGATTTATCGGAAATGGGCGGAAAATTAATCTGTCAAAAAGATTCATTTCTCTGCGCAGCCAAAGGCGTTTCGGTTGGAATTGAATTTCAACGGAAAATCGGCACGGGACTTTTCGGCGGCGAAGGGTTTATTATGCAAAAGTTAGAAGGCGACGGAATGGCGTTTTGTCACGCAGGTGGTCACGTCATGAAACGAAAACTGAAACAGGGCGAAATGTTACGAGTAGACACGGGTTGTATCGTAGCTTACACGCAAGAAATTGATTACGATATCCAATTTGTTGGAGGAATAAAAAATACCTTTTTCGGCGGCGAAGGCGTTTTCTTTGCAACTTTACGTGGACCAGGAGATGTTTGGTTGCAAACTTTGCCAATTTCTCGCCTAGCTTCTAGAATCCTAAGTTTCGGAACGGGACCGCGAAAAGAAGAAGGAAGTATTTTAGGTGGTTTGGGTAATTTGTTCGATGGTGACGGAAGGTAATTCTCAATCCAAAGTCACTGCTATTTTACATGGTAAAAAGAAAGTTTCCAAGGAATTGGCACAACTTTTTGAAGCCTTGCGCACGACTCATAATTTAGAAATAAAAGCATCGAGTTCAGCAAAGCAACATGGTCAAATTGCCCGTGAGGCACAAGAAAATCGAGCGGATACTGTCCTTGTTGCTGGTGGAGATGGTTCTTTTCACGAGGTCATTAACGGCTTTGATTTCACGAAAAAAGTTCCAAAATTGATTTTTATTGCTGCTGGAACGGGAAATGATTTTTTACGCGGTCTTAAAATGAATGCAGACCTTCAGCGCGTTTTTTCGGCAATTTCAGACCAAAAATGGCAACCCATCGACCTCATTCAAGCCGACATCGATGGACAAAAGGTTAATGCCTTGAACATTGCCGATTTGGGTTTTGGCGGGTATGTCATTTCCTTGATGCGCGATAAAGCCAAAAAAGGGATTCAATTGAACACCTACGCCTTGGCAATTTTGAAAGCGTTTGTGCGCTACAAGTCGCCAACAGTTTTACTGAAAACTGAAGAAAAAGAAGAGCAACTAAATTGTTTTATGCTTGCCGTTTGCAATGGAAGTACTTTTGGAAATGGACTCGTGGTTCACCCAAACGCACGCGTAAACGACGGACTTTTAAACTTTACTTTAGTGGGCGATGTTTCCGTTTTGGATTACATCAAACAACTCAAGCACTTGAAAAAAGGGAGCTTTATTCAACATCCAAAAGTGAGTTACAGCACAGGCAAAAAAATCCAAATCGAAATTCTCAGCGGGAAAGCTTTTTTAGAAATGGATGGCGAATATTATGCGGTTCAAAAACAACTTAGCTTTGAGGTTTTGCCTGCTGCATTTGAATTGTTGACGTATTAATATAGTTCAAACAGTCAAACAGAACCGCTGGAATGAAGGTCAAAGCTAACTCAAAACTTTATTTAACAGGAAGTTAATAGGTACATTGCCATTTGGAATTAATTGATTTACTTTATGCTAATTTTTTAGCAAGGTAATACTTGTTACTTTGTTTTTTGTCTTATCTTGTACTTTTGATCTATCATTTGAAAACAATTAATTATTGAAGATATGCTTCTTTACGATCGTTTGCAATTCGCATTTACGATCACATT
>JAQUSR010000210.1:0-1475 GCA_028710155.1 Bacteroidales bacterium
TTTTGCTCCTATGTTAAAATCTAACGAAGATGCCCTTAAATATATTCTTCGTGCTATCGAACAAGCCGGTTACAGACCGGGTGAGCAAATAAGCATTGCTTTAGATCCGGCTTCATCAGAATATTTTATTCCCGAAGAGAATCTTTATCATCTCAAAAAATCGACCGGAGAAAAACTGACACCGGAACAAATGGTTGCTTTTTGGGAAGATTGGACCAAACGCTATCCTATTGTATCCATCGAAGATGGTATGGCTGAGGACGATTGGAATGGTTGGAAAATGCTGACTGACAAGATTGGAAATCACGTTCAATTAGTTGGAGACGACTTATTTGTTACTAACGTTCAACGTTTGCAAGAAGGCATCAATAAAAAAGTGGCTAACTCCATCTTGATTAAGGTTAACCAAATTGGTAGTTTGACTGAAACCATCAACGCTGTTACGTTAGCCAATAGACACGGCTATACAGCAGTTATGAGCCATCGTTCCGGAGAAACTGAAGATACCACTATTGCTGATCTCGCTGTAGCTTTAAACACCGGACAAATTAAAACCGGTTCAGCCAGCCGTACCGATAGAATTTGCAAATACAATCAATTACTTCGCATTGAAGAAATGTTGGGAAATGCTGCTTATTATCCGGGTAATAATTTGTGGTTTATTCAAAAATAAATTAAAAAATTCAACGTTATTAAACCTACTCAAATTTGGGTAGGTTTTTTTGTGCGTCATCGCTTCGTTTACAAAATCCATCATTGTTTCATCAACAACAAATTCGGTTTCATGCAGCAAAAATTTCATAAAGAGATTAAGTATTTCATTTCATTTTTACTAGTAACCACTCTTTTTATTATTGGTTCGTTTTTTCTTCCACACAATTTTCGCGGCCTCATTTTTTATGGACTTATTTTCGTGATCGATTGGATCATGATGCGTACAATTTTCCCTCTGTATCAACTGAAAAAACCATGGAAATCCATTGTCTTTATCATTCATTGGCTACCTTTATTAATATTAAGCAGTATTGTATTGATAGCTATTATCATCCCCTTCCCTATTTGGGAATCGTGGTTAAAAAAAATATTGATTTTATTGGCTATTTCGGGAATAGTGGCACAAATCGTCGGTTTTCTTTTTGTTATCGTTTATCTTTTATTACGACTTTTCTGGCACAACTCAAAAAAATTGCGATATATCATTGACACCGGATTGAGCGTAATGAGCATCGTTTTTTGTCTATTTATCACTTCGCCACTTTGGACACAAATACCCGTTATTAAATATGTCAATATTCCCGTTCAACAACTTCCTGCCCAATTTGAAAATTATACAATTGTGCAAATTTCAGATCTACATTTAGATTACGCTTCGAAACGAACGATAGACCGATCGGTAGCCATGATCAATGCAGAACATCCCGATTTGATTGCCGTGACTGGTGATATGGTCACTTTTCAAGCCTCGGAAATGGACA
>JAQUSR010000210.1:1485-2660 GCA_028710155.1 Bacteroidales bacterium
TGGACACCTATCTTCCGTTACTACAACAATTACAAGCAGTCAATGGAATTTATTGCGTCATGGGTAATCACGATTATGGCAGCTATGCTTTTAAAGAAAATAGCGCCGATTATCAGAACAATTTAACACAATTACAACAGAATTATCAGACTTTACATTGGCATTTATTAAACAACGAATTTGCCTATATTGTCAAAGAGCAAGATACTTTAGTTATAGCAGGAACTGAAAATCAGAGTTTAAAAAAGATGTTTCAATCGTTTGGCGACATTCATCAAACTTTAAAAGATATTTCGGGCAAACATCCAATTATTTTGATGACGCACGATCCCAATTATTGGACACAAGAACTTTACAAAATGCAAGAACCTATTGTTTTAACATTGAGCGGACATACTCATGGAATGCAAATTGGTATGAATACTCATTGGTGTAGATGGAGTTTATATGAATGGATGATGAGTCCTTATTGGGGCGGTTTGTACGAAAAAAACGGAAAATATCTCTATATAAACCTTGGACTTGGACAAACTGCTTTTCCGGGAAGGATCGGATTACGTCCGGAAATCACGGTTTTTAAACTAATCTCTCCTTCAGAATAATATAAATAACTGATTATCAAAATAAAAAAAGCACCAAAAAACTTTTCAACAATAATGTGTAAAAAAACCGTATAAAAACCACAAAAAACTTTAATAAAAACAATACAATCCATCGAAATTTTCTGTAATTTAGCACCCTCATTTTAAAACTATGTTAGAAAAACTATTAGAGGAAATTACAGAGATTGCCGAGCAAATAAAACTAGAAAATCGGTTGATTTTATACAATGATGACATCCATTCATTCGATTTTGTCATTACTTCGTTGATGGATGTTTGCGGACACACGGAAACACAAGCCGAGCAATGCGCTATGCTTGCTCATATAAAAGGAAAATGTGTCATAAAATCGGGATTAAAACAATCGCTCATTCCTATTCAACACGAATTGGAATGTCGAGAATTAATTATTGAATTACAATAAATTATGGAGATAGCTCTTATTTGTGCATTAATCATTTTAGGCATTATTCTGTTGCTTTTGGAGCTTTTGGTCATCCCCGGTGTAGGCTTTGCCGGAGCCGGAGGCTTTTTGTTGTTAGGCATCGCTATATGGTATGTTTATGCCGAATT
>JAQUSR010000211.1 GCA_028710155.1 Bacteroidales bacterium
TAATAACAGAAGTGAAAACAATAGGAACGTCGTTAAAAGGAGCAATTCTATCTCTGACAGCTTTTTCAAAAGCTAAGTGCGAATTGGAATCTTTTTCAATTTTATCCCATTTATTAATAGCAACAACAGCTCCTTTGCGGTTTCGCTCAATCAATTGAAAAATGGCAACATCTTGTGCTTCAATGCCGTTTTCGGCATCAAGCATCAATAAGCAAATATCAGCATTTTCGATAGCACGAATGGATCGCATGACAGAATAAAACTCAATGTTTTCAGAAACTTTGCTTTTTTTACGAATGCCGGCAGTATCTACCAAATAAAAATCAAAACCGAATGATTGATATCGAGTGAAAATGGAATCGCGTGTCGTTCCGGCAACGGGTGTAACAATATTGCGATCTTCACCAATTAAAGCATTGATTAAAGATGATTTACCGACATTTGGGCGACCGATGACTGCAATTCTCGGTATATGTTCGTCTTCTTCGATTTTGGTTTCTGGTTTCATATATTTGACAACTTCATCGAGCAACTCGCCGGTGCCATGACCATTCATGGCTGAAATCGGAAATAATTCACCTAAACCTAAACTATAAAATTCGTGAATTTGATTGTGATGAATATTGTCATCGACTTTATTGGTAGTCAAAATCACAGGTTTATCACAGCGCCGCAACATTTCTGCAACATCTTCATCCAACGGAGATAATCCTTCAGCCGAATCAACCATAAATAAAATAACATCAGCTTCTTCGATAGCTAAATCTACTTGTTTGCAAATTTCTTCTTCAAAAACATCATCGCTGCCTTGAATGTAACCACCGGTATCAATTACCGAAAAGTCAATGCCGTTCCAATCTGATTTTCCATAGTGTCGATCGCGTGTAACGCCACTAGTAGGATCGACAATGGCTTGCCGCATTCCTGTTAAACGATTAAATAAAGTCGATTTTCCTACATTAGGGCGACCTACAATTGCTACTATATTACTCATTTTTGTTGATTTTTTTATTTAAATTATTCGTATCCAAAAGCTTTCAAATCTCTTTCGCTCTCTCTCCAATCTTTGCGAACTTTGACAAATGTTTCTAAGAAAACTTTCTTACCTACAAAGTCTTCTATGTCTATACGAGCTTCTGTTCCAACTTTTTTCAACATTTTTCCTTGATGTCCGATGATGATAGATTTTTGACTATCGCGATTGACATAAATTAAAGTAGAAATACGAATGATATTTTCTTCTTCTTTATAGCTATCTACAACAACTTCTACAGAATAGGGAATTTCTTGCGAATAATTTAATAATATTTTTTCGCGAATAATTTCCGATACAAAAAAACGCATTGATTTGTCGGTTAGCTCATCTTTAGGAAAATAGGGCGGACAAATTGGCAATAACGATTGTAAATGTTTGGATAGAAAATCAATATTGATGCCCTCTTTGGCTGATACCGGGAAAATGGCAGCATCGGGTAAAATAGTTTGCCAATGGGCAACTTTTTTTTCAACTTCTTCTTGATTAGAAGTATCTATTTTATTGATAGCTAAAATAATAGGAATGCCACTTTTTAAAATGCGATCTGCAAAAAGTTCATTTAAAACTGTTTCACCAATTTCAACAACATACAAAATGACATCGGCATCTTGGATGGCTGTGTCAGCAAAGTGCATCATTTGCTCTTGCAATTTATAATTGGGTTTCAACAATCCCGGCGTATCAGAATAGACAATTTGAAAATCATCACCATTAACAATTCCGAAGATACGATGACGTGTTGTTTGAGCTTTTGATGTGATAATCGAGAGTTTTTCGCCCACCAATGCGTTCATTAATGTCGATTTTCCAACATTTGGATTACCTAAAATATTGATAAATCCTGATTTATGATTTTCCATATTGTTTTTTATAACGGACTGCAAAGGTAATTTTTTAATCTTTTGTTGATCATTGTTCGTTGATTGATTTTCAATACTTTATTTTTGAAAGTTTTTTATAGAAAAATAATAAATTTTTATGAGAAAAACCATACTTTTGCACATCGATAAATTATGATTGGAAAAGAAATTAAATAGTCAATTTTTGGTTGAGTTAATTCTTTGAATCAGTGTATAATAATTAATAATAAAAACATTTAATTACAATGAAAAGATTAGTATTTATTGGCAGTTTGCTTAGTATGATGAGTTTTAGTGTATTAAGTCAAAATGTAACAGATGCCAAAGGTTTAAAACAAGGCTTATGGAAAGAAGAAGCAAAAACGGTGGTCAACATGGGCTATTATGTTAATGGTAAAAAAGATGGAGCATGGACGATTACAAAAAAAGATTTATTGACAAACATTACTAATTACAAAAATGATCAAAAACATGGTGTAGAAGTATTGTTGGATAATAGAGCTCAAGTAACATCAGAAAAATGGTACAAAAATGATGTATTAGATGGAAGATGTTTGCAATATAAAAACGGAAAAGTGATTGCTGATGTTACCTACGAAAAAGGTCTTGAAACCGGTTTGAAGCTATTGTATTATGATAATGGAAAGATTCAAGAAGAATCAAATTGGATTAAAGGTGAAAAAAATGGTTATACCAAATGGTTTGACGATAAAGGCGTTTTAATTGCTGAATA
>JAQUSR010000212.1 GCA_028710155.1 Bacteroidales bacterium
CCCATGTGATAGTAAAGCTCGCTAAAAGGCTGTTTTGATCGATAAAATTTCGGATGTTCGGCATTTTGAACGCTGTGATAGTAAGGAATGGTTTTAAAAATGAAATCGGTGTGTGGCGACATCTGAAATAGGAGAGGCGTTTGGGCTTGTCCCAAGTTGCCTAAATCGGCAAAATATTGATTTCGCGAAGTTTTTGCTTTTTCGATACCCGAAAGAACTGTGTCAATGGAATGAAAACGAGGAAAATTTGTACTATCTAATTGATTATAAAAGTAGTAAGCAGACATAGAATCTGTAACCGGTAGCATAGGGAAAATAGTTTGTGCCGAAAAGTTTTCACACAAAAAAAAGGTTCCCAACAATAAGAAACAGATTCGTAAATGTCGCATCATCTTTTATTTTTTCAAATCTTGCAACTGATTGATTTCATCGCGATAACGAATCATAGTGCGAAGCAATCGGCTGATGATATAAAATAATAAAGCGATAACAATCAATAAGATACTAAAATGAGGCGATACCTCTTTAAAGATAGAGTTCGTCGGATCTAAAAGTTGTTCATTGATAATTAGTGATGCTACTTTGGCGGGTGCAACGGCAATAATAATGATGTCAATCAACGAAATGATGCCCATTAACCATGCAGCATATTGCAAAATGAGCAATCCTTTTTGCGAAATTTTCGATTTGTGTTTAATGGATTCCGGTTGTTGTGTTCCGTTTTCATTATTTGATTCCAATGGATCATTGGAGGCTGAAGGATTTTGATTTTCTTCCATAATTTATTGATTTTAAATTGATTTTTTTTGTTTCTTTTTATGAATGATAAATAAAGCTACGATTCCGATTACAAAAAGGCTTATAGTAATACGTTTTGCAGTTGTTTTTACCACATCAACAGTGGCTAAATACTGCTTTTGCGGCATCGCTTCTTCGCATCGCACAACAGGATTTAAATAATAGACAAATCCTTCAGAGCTATATAGTTGCACTCGAACGTAAGAATCTTCGGGTTGAATAGCATAAAAAGCACTATCTGTATCATAAATAGTTTTGAGAACCTTGCCGCCATCACCGATAAATCGAATCTCATTCATCGGCTTTTGCCATTCAATTAACAATGTATCGTTTTGAACGTCAATACGATTTGGAAAAGAAACCATCGTTGCTTCTTGTTGTTTTTGCAATATTGTTTGACCGTTATCCGGAAAATGAACACCGAAAGCATTACCGTTGCTCAAATTTTGAAAAATATCGTTTCGACAAACGGTTGGTGCATTGATAAATGTAACTTCCAAATGAACATCTTCTGCAATGTCAACGTTGTGCGAATCGTCGTTGGCAATGAGCCATGCCGGATGTCCGTTGGATAGTGCCGAGTCCCACTCTTCGTCCGAAATTCTTGCTCCGTTCAGCACTTCAAATAAATCGTAGCCTGACAAATATTTAAACTCTTCAGGAAAATAGCCGTTACGCAAATCGGGATGATTGATAGAAACCAACTCGCACCGTTGTTTTAATAAATCGATGATATGCTGTTTTTTGTGCAAACTTTGCGAGAAGAAATAGTCGCGATAAAGCACCGATTTGGTGCAATTCAAACATAGTTGATGGGTTTTTCGGACGTTATATCCATGTTCGTATGCCGAAATGGTACATTCGTTGTCGGCTTTTTCAAATTTCATGTAATTGGAAACCGTAACCAAATCGTATTGCAAAGATTGATAAACCGAATCAACTTTTGCTTTGGAGTTATTTCTTCCATCGGTGATGCCGCCCCAACTTTTGGTATGTAGGTGAAATACAGCCTTTTTCCATTGATTGGGCTGCATAGTGTGATAGGGATTGTAGATATTTTTGCCGGAAAATGGTTTAGGCTCATCGAAATGGTAGATAGGGCAAGTGGCATAAAACCATGCGATTATGAGTAAAGCCGAACTGATCAAAATTGCCGCAAGCACTACAATTACAAGTAAAAATTTTTTAAAATAAACCATTGATTTAAAATAAAATAAAAAACAAAAACGCCACGATTTACGCTTTCGTATTTTGAAGCCAAAAGATTTTTTCGATGACGGGGCAAAATTAATTGAATTTTCGGGAAAACTATGCTTTTTTTTAACTTCGTTTCACTATATTTGCAGTCGTTATTCATTACGAAATAATTCTATTTTAAAATATTGAATATCACATTGTTACTTTATGAACAATACCCTTAACTCCTTCAGCGACACCTACAAAACCATCAAATCACCTTCAACGGGTTATTTTATGACGCAAAGAAGCAAATTTTATGCATTTGCGTTTCCGGTAGATTCTGAAGAGGAGATTAAGCAACAATTAGCTATCTTAAAAAAGCAATATTTTGATGCTCGTCATCATGTGTTTGCATGGATTTTGGGAAAAGATAAAACCCGCTATCGTATTAATGATGACGGAGAGCCTTCCGGAAGTTCGGCAAAACCTATTTACGGTCAATTGCTTTCTAACGATTTGACCAATATTCTTGTTGTTGTTATTCGCTATTTTGGAGGCGTTAAATTGGGCGTTCCGGGATTAATTAATGCCTATCGTACCGCAGCAGCAGATGCGTTGCAACAAGCCG
>JAQUSR010000067.1 GCA_028710155.1 Bacteroidales bacterium
AGTTTTCAAGTCGGTGGCAATGTAGAGAAGGTATTAGTAAGAGCCGGAGATCGGGTAGAAGAGGGACAATTGTTGGCTTCGTTGGATAAAAAAACGGCTTTCGATGCGTACAACGCTGCAAAAGCATCACTTTCTCAGGCGCAAGATGCCTATCAACGTTTGGAAAAAGTGCATCAACACGGCAGTTTGCCGGAGGTAAAATGGGTGGAGATGCAAACCAAGTTGGCACAAGCCCAATCGATGGAAGCTATTGCCAAAAAATCGTTGGAAGACTGCAACTTATATGCACCGTTTTCAGGAGTCATCGCTTCGCGTTCCATAGAACAAGGGATGAACATTTTACCGTATGTTCCTGTATTAAATTTAATGAAAATCAACGATTTAAAAGTACGCGTATCAATTCCTGAAAACGAAATTGCTTTTACCGAAATCGGACAAAAAGCTCGTATTGAAGTTTCAGCGTTACAGAATGCTGTATTCAACGGAAAAATAATTGAAAAAGGCATCGAAGCTCATTCTTTATCAAGAAGTTATCCGATAAAAATTTCTATTGACGATGCACAACAGCAACTTTTGCCCGGCATGGTTTGCAAAGTGTATCTCAATAACGAAAACGAATCTTCAGCATTTGTTATTCCAAATGAAGCCGTGCAACTTTCTTATTCCGGAGAACGTTTTGTATGGGTGGTGGATGAAGACGTTGCAAAACGCAAATTTATAAAAATCAGTGATT
This sequence comes from Bacteroidales bacterium, assembly GCA_028710155.1. Taxonomy (GTDB): domain Bacteria; phylum Bacteroidota; class Bacteroidia; order Bacteroidales; family WRLA01; genus WRLA01. The sequence goes on from JAQUSR010000067.1 coordinate 734, forward strand.
TAACAAAAAATGGCGTTGTTGTTTCTGAAGGACTCTTAAAAGGCGATCGGGTGATTATTGCCGGTTATCATAAAGTGAGCGAAGGTATGAAAATTTCGATTAAGGATTAATTTCACGTAATTAAATGATTTAATAACAAACGATTGTAAATTATTATGAAAATCATCAAACGCGACTTTATATCCTCCATGATGCGAAATCACCAAATTGTATTTCTCATTTTGGGAATATTCATGCTCTTTGGTGTCTATGCACTAATCAACATGAAAAAACAGGAATTTCCTGAATTTACAATTCGACAAGGTGTGGTTGCTGCCGTTTATCCGGGTGCCACCTCTTCAGAAATTGAACAACAAGTTACCAAACCGTTGGAGAATTTTTTATTTACCTATTCAGAAGTGGATCAAAAAAAGACCTATTCCTATTCACAAAACGGCATTGTGTATATTTTTGTAACATTGGATGATAAGGTCAATGACAAAGACGAAGTATGGTCAAAAATTCGACACGGACTGAAAGATTTTAAAATGATGTTGCCGGCAGGCGTGTTGGCGGTAGTCGTAAACGACGATTTTGGAGAAACATCGGCTCTTTTGGTGACTATCGGATCTACCGATAAAACCTATCGCGAGTTGGAAAGTTATATGAAACTCCTTTGTGATCAATTGCGAACTATTGATGCCATGGGAAACCTGAAAACGTTTGGAGCTGTTCACGAAGAAATTTCCGTTTATATCGAGCAGGAAAAATTGGCAAGCTACGGAATCACTTCTTCTACGTTGATGGCGAACATTTTATCACAAGGTTTTTTAACCACAAGCGGAACGTTGGAAAATGCAGACATCAGCGAACCTATTCATATCAAAAATGTTTATCAAAGCGAAAAAGAGTTGGAAGAGCAGATTATTTATGCCGATCCCAATGGAAACATCGTTCGTTTGAAAGATATTGCACGCATTGAACGCAACTACGAAAAACCCGATAAATATATTCGACAAGACGGCAACAAAGTGCTTCTGCTATCGATGGAGATGCAACCCGGCAATAATATTGTCAAATTTGGCAATGATGTTGAAAAAGTGTTGAATGAATTTCAAAAAACATTACCTCAAAGTGTTGTTATGCAGCGTGTTTCTGATTTGCCGAAGGTTGTAGAGGAGTCAGTTACATCTTTTTTACGCGATTTGGTTACTGCCATGATTATCGTGATTCTGGTTATGTTGTTGCTGTTTCCGTTGCGCTCGGCTTTGGTGTCGGCGGCAGCCATTCCTGTAACGATTTTTTTAGCTTTAGGAATCATGTATCTATTTGGAATGGAGTTGAATACGGTAACATTAGCAGCTTTGATTGTGGTTTTAGGTATGATTGTCGATAATTCGGTTGTGGTTATCGATGGTTATTCCGTTTTACAACAAAAAAATTATTCACGTTGGTATTCAGCAGTTTATGGAACAAGAGATTATCTTAGCTCTTTAATTATGGCAACGGTTGCCATTACGTTGATTTTCTTTCCTTTTTTGTTCACTTTGACCGGTGCGTTAAAAGATTTCATTCAGCAATTTCCGTGGACGATCGGACTCACGTTGTTTCTTTCGTTGGCGTTGGCCATTATCATGACTCCCTATTTGGAGTTTGTTTTCCTCAAAAAGCCGAAAGGTAATATCCGTCCTTCAAAGTTTTCCAAAGTACAAGAACGTTTTTTCAATTCTTTGCAACAAGGTTATGAATGGCTGTTGAAACGTTGCTTCAAATATCCTGCTATTTCAATTTCTATTGCATTGGTTTCAATTGGATTATCACTTCTTTTTTTGCTGATTATCCCCATTCAGTTGATGCCTGCTGCCGAACGAGATTGTTTTGCTTTGGAAATTCACCTCAACGAAGGCAGCACCATTGAAGAGACGGTTGCCGTTTGCGACAGCATCGAAAATATTTTAAAAAACGATCAACGGGTTGTTTCTCAGACTGTTTTTATCGGAAATAGTTCACCGCGTTTCATGGCAACCTATGCTCCCAACATGCCGGGGAAAAACTTTGCCCAGTTTATAGTGAATACCATTTCAAATCAAGCATCGGTCGATCTTTTGCATGAATATGCTCCTAAATATACCGATTATTTCCCCAATGCTGTCATTCGTTTTAAACAAATGGATTATCAAGCCGTTAAAAATCCTGTTGAGGTTCGATTTACCGGAGAAGATATGGAAGCGTTGCAAATACAGGTCGATAAAATGAAAGATTTTTTGTATTCCATCGAAGATAACGTTTCATGGATTCACACCGATTATCCGGGAACAGTTTCGTGCGTTCAGGTGGAATTGGATCCCGTAGAATCGTCTCGTTTAGGTGTAACAAAATCAATGCTTTCCATCCATTTGGCATCAGCTTTTGGTGGTATGCCTCTCACCACAATTTGGGAAGACGATTATGATATTTCCGTAAAATTGAGAATGGATAGAAATGGAAATTTTCCTGATTACGAAGATATTGGAAATCAATTGATAGCCACAGCCATTCCGGGTGTTACAGTGCCGTTGCGACAAATTGCTACCATTCAACCGGCGTGGGAACCGGCTCAAATTGCTCATTTCAACGGCGTAAAAACCATTACGGTTGCCTGCGATTTGGATTTTGGTGTCAGTCAGCCGAAGGTGATGAAAAAAATCAACCAATATATTGAAGAAGAGTTACGTCCATCTTTGCCGGAAGGTGTTTCTGTTTATTACGGCGGCTTGACAGAAGTGAACGAAGAAACCATGCCCGGAATCATCAGCGGTTTGGTGGCTGCCGTTTTTATTATTTTTCTATTTTTAGTATTCACATTCAATAAAATAAGCACTTCGTTATTGGCTCTTTCTTCCACACTGCTGTGCTTATTGGGAGCTTTTTTCGGATTATGGGTTTTTGGATTGGACATCGGAATTACCTCCATTTTAGGCATTGTCAGTTTAATAGGCGTGATTGTTCGGAATGCCATTATCATGTTCGATTATGCTGAATTATTGCGAGTGCATCAACGTTTTACCGCTCGCGAAGCCGCTTACGAATCGGGAAAACGCCGTATGCGTCCCATTTTTCTAACCTCTGCTACAACTGCAGTAGGCGTTATTCCTATGATTATCAGCAAAAGTACGTTGTGGATGCCGATGGGCATTGTGATTTGTTTCGGAACCATCTTTGCCATGATTTTGGTAGTAACTATTTTGCCGGTCGCCTATTGGATGATCTATTCCAAAAAAGGCGATTAAAGAAAAATGGTCGAAAAAATTAATAGTAATCAATAGAAAGACAAATTATTACTAAAAAAGTGAAAGCTGAAAAAAGGAATATCAAAGATCCAAGAAAAAGGAAATTTTTATTCAAAAAATAAATTTGTCAATCACAAACAAAATAGCTTTACTTTTGCCCACTCTTTGAAAAAATATTTTAAAGAGAAAATCTAAAAAGACGAAAAAAGTATTATTTATTCATAAAATTCAGGATCAAAAAATTCAAAAATATGTTTGAAGATAGAAAAAAAATAGAAAATAGAACAGAACTCGATCAGTTGGGAGAATTTGGTCTTATAGAGCATGTTACACAACAGTTTTCAATACATCAATCCGGAACGATCAAAGGAGTTGGTGATGATTGTGCTGTCATAGAAGCAGGTGACGGGAAAGTAAAACTCATTACCACTGATTTACTGATTGAAGGAATTCATTTTGATTTGAGCTATACGCCATTGCGTCATCTTGGTTATAAATCGGTGGCTGTCAATGTATCAGATATTTATGCCATGAACGGAACGCCACAACAAATCACGGTTTCAATTGCGATTTCTAATCGTTTTTCGTTGGAATCTATCGAAGAGTTGTATGAAGGTATCAAAATTGCGTGTGATCACTATCATGTTGATTTAGTAGGAGGTGATACATCTTCGAGCTGTTCGGGATTGTTCATCAACATTACTGCTATCGGGGAAGCCAAAAAAGAGGAAGTTGTTTATCGCAATGGAGCCAAAGAAAATGATGTTATCATGGTTTCAGGAGATTTAGGAGGTGCTTACGTGGGATTATTACTTTTAATACAAGGCAAACAAGAATTTTTGAAAGACAATAGCTTTGAACCTGATTTTGATGGAAAAGAGTATATGATTGAACGTCAGATAAAACCAGAAGCACAACGATCCATTATAGAGCTATTGAAAGCTGCTGAAGTTCAACCTACCTCAATGATTGATATTTCGGATGGATTGGCTTCAGAATTGAATCATATTTGCCATCAGTCGCAAGTGGGTTGCAAGGTGTATGAAAATAAAATTCCTATTGATCAATTGACGTTTGATAATGCCGCTGATGTTGACACAACACCATTAGAAGCAGCTATGAATGGGGGAGAAGATTATGAGCTTCTTTTTACAGTTAAATCTTCAGATTATGAAAAGATTAAGATGATTCCGGAATGCAAAGCAATTGGTTATATTACTGATCAGGCATCGGGATTGCAATTAATCAAAAATGACCAAACTGTAAGCGAAATCAAAGCAACAGGTTGGAATCATCTACAAAAAACATCAGAGTAGTCTGTCGTTTTATTTTCGATGTCAAGAAAGAATGAGACCAGTTACTGAACATATCTCTTTAATTCTCAAAACTTTGCCAAATAAACCCGGCTGTTATCAATATTTTAATGAAGCGGGTGAAATTATTTATGTGGGAAAAGCACGAAATCTTAAAAATCGTATTTCTTCTTATTTTGCCAAAGAACATCATGAAAGTGCTAAAGTGGAGTTGTTGGTCAGAAAAATTTTTGATATTCAATTGATTGTTGTAGATAGCGAGGCTGAAGCATTGTTGTTGGAAAATACATTAATCAAGAAATACAAACCACGTTACAATATTCTGTTGAAAGACGACAAAACCTATCCATGGTTGGCAATAAGTCATGAACCTTTCCCACGTGTTTTTTCTACACGTAAACGGTACAAAAATGGAGATCAGTATTTTGGACCATATTCTAATGTGCGTATGATGAACACTTTGCTTGATTTAGTACAACAATTGTATCCTATCAGAACTTGCAAAATGTCGTTAATTCCGGAAAAAATCAAACGGCATAGCTATAAATCGTGTTTGGAATATCATTTAGGCAATTGTATGGCACCATGCGAAGGAGAGCAGACACAAGCTGAATATTTAGAGATGATTCATGGTGTCAGAGAGATACTTAAAGGCAATATTAAAGGGATTTTGAAACAATTGCATGATGCCATGATGGAAGAAGCCGGTCGTTTAGCTTTTGAAAAAGCACAATTGTATAAGGACAAAATTCAATTGTTACAACAATATCAGAGTAGAAGTACCGTGGTTAGTTCATTAATCACAAATATTGATGTTTTTTCAATCCATGTTTTTGGCGATGAAGCGTTTGTAAATTTTATGCAAGTGGTTGATGGAGCAGTTGTTCAATCTCATACCATTGAGATAAAAAAGCGGCTGGATGAAACGACTGAAGAGCTTTTAGGTATGGCAATTACAGAAATGCGGCAACAATCTTTGAGTCAAGCACACGAGTTGGTGGTTTCTATGATTCCTGATATTACTTTTCCCGACATCGACTACACGGTACCTCAGCGTGGTGATAAGTTGAAATTGTTGGAATTAAGCGAAAAAAATGCAAAAATGTATCGCTTGGATAAGGAGAAAAAAATGTCATTGGTGGATCCTGAAATGCACACGAATCGACTATTAACCACCATGAAAAATGATTTACGTATGAAAGAGTTACCTCGTCATATTGAATGTTTTGATAACTCCAATACCCAAGGTACTTATCCCGTTGCAGCATTGGTGGTATTCAAAGATGCCAAACCGTCCAAAAAAGATTATAGACATTTTTTGATCAAAACTGTTGAAGGTCCTGATGATTTTGCATCTATGGAAGAGGTGTTGTATCGACGATATCAAAGATTATTAAATGAAAATCAACCACTACCACAATTAATTGTTGTGGATGGTGGTAAGGGACAACTCTCGTCGGCCGTTGATACTTTAGAAAAATTAAATTTGAGAGGAAAAATCAGCGTAATAGGTATTGCCAAACGGTTAGAAGAAATTTATTTTCCTGAAGATTCTATTCCCATTTATATTGAAAAAACGTCGCCTACTCTACGCATTATTCAACAATTGCGAGACGAAGCCCATCGTTTTGGAATCACGCATCATCGAAAACGTAGAGAAAAAGGAAGCTTGGCAATACAACTTACAGATATTAAAGGAATTGGAAAAGAGACTGCTGAAAAATTGTTAAAGAAATTCAAATCTATCCAGCAAGTAAAAGAGACTGATACGGAGTTGCTTGTGAAGGTGATTGGAAAAGCTAAAACAGCATTATTACAACAAGAATTAAAATAAGTTAATATCATTAAAATGAACAATATCGGTATAAAAAAACGCAGATATTAAATCAGAATTTTTAAATAAACCAATATGTTTTTAAAAAATCATTAAACAAAAAAATTATATCTTACTGAACTATAATGTATTAAAAAATTAATTGTAACAAAAAAAAATATTTATAAAATTTCTAAACTAAAAGGAAAAGTTTTACCTTTGCAAACCGAAAAAAATAAAGCAAAATGGCGAAGAAAAATAAGGATGCGAGAGTTCAAGTGATTTTGGAATGCACTGAACAAAAAGAAAGTGGAGTAGCAGGAATGTCACGCTATATTACCACCAAAAATAAAAAGAATACTCCGGGAAGAATGGAGTTGAAGAAGTATAACCCGTTTTTAAAGAAAGTAACTGTTCATCGCGAAATTAAATAGTTTAAGATATGGCAAAGAAAGTTGTTGCAACCTTACAAACCAAAGGTAAAGATAGAGCAAAGGCGATTAAAATGGTAAAATCGCCAAAAACAGGAGCGTACATTTTCCAAGAAATTGTCGTTTTGAATGATCAAGTGAAAGATTTTTTTAACAAGAAATAATCATAAAGCATCACTTTAAATATAAAATCCCTGTTAAGGGATTTTTTTTTGTCCGTTTTTTTAGGAAATACTTGATTTTTGACAATAAATAATATTTGAACAATTATATTCAAAGTCAACGATGAATGGGTGATAATTTCTACATACAAAATCCTTAAAGTAGAATATTTACAGAATAAGATTTGATTTTGTAGTTAGAAATTGTGTTTGCTACGACAATCATTCAAAAATATTCGAAAGGCTTTGATTCAAGGGTTATACAATAGTCTGTATCTTTTTTTTAATGGTATTCTGTACAAAAAATAGTAAAATAAATGCCGATTTTGGATTGAAATATGAATAAATATATTGAAAGACAATAGGTTTAAAAATTTAATAAAAATTATTTAAACATCTTGTTTTTTCATAAAAAGAATTACCTTTGCACCCTCAAAACGAAGTTCTTTTGTTTCGTTGAAAAACGTTAAATTTAGTTGCTTAGGAGAGATGGGTGAGTGGCTGAAACCAACAGTTTGCTAAACTGTCGTACTGGTAACGGTACCGCGGGTTCGAATCCCGCTTTCTCCGCAAAAAAGTCTTGTAAACACAAGACTTTTTTTGTTGTAAATTATTGAACCAAAAGCATTGAAAAACGCATTCTTCAGCCTTCAACGTTTTTTATAGATTGTAAAAAAATAGTCTATTTTGCTTTAAATAATTGCTCTTTTTCCTCTTTACTCAATGCGTCGTAGCCATGTTGCGATATTTTGTCCAAAATTTTATCAATGGCTTCTTGTTCTCGTTTTTTGGCTTTGTTGTACTCGGCATCGTTCATTTGAGCTGCTTGTTCAGTGCCTTTATTAGTTTTTTGTTTAATTCTTATTTTAGGCTTCCGTGTGAATATATTTTTGATTTTCTGTTCTATAACATGAATCCAAGCACGACCGTTTTTCAATTGAAAGGCATAAACAATGCCCCAAATGGCACCTCCGATATGGGCTAAGTTGCCGCCGGCATTTCCGTTGGGAATGGTTAAAAAATCGATGGCAAAATAGATTAAGGCAAAATAGATTAATTTCACGGGTCCGATAAAGAGGAGATTTAATCGATAGTTGGGAACGTAAAATGCTGTAGCTGCAACAATTGCCATCACGGCTCCTGAGGCGCCTAACAAATACGAAATTTCCAAATTTTGTTGAAAGACAGGAAACAAATTAAAAGCGGCAATATATAAGGCGGCACTAGCTAAACCTCCCCAAAAATAAACTGAAACTAATTGTCTATCGCTCAAAAATTCCAAAAATATTTTTCCGAACCAATAGAGCCACAACATATTAAACAAAATGTGCATAAAGTCGAAATGCAGAAACATATAGCTGATCAGTGTCCAAGGCTTCACTAAAAGATTTGGCAAATAGGCAGGAAGCGCCAAAAACTTCATTACATACATCTGCATTTCGTTTCCGGTTGCCATAAAAAGCCATGCAATGACGTATTTTAAAGCCACTACAGCTAACCAAACGATAATATTAATGGCAATGAGACGCGACAACCACGATTTGGATTGAAAAAATTGCTTGATATTTTGCCACAAATTGAATGACGGACGTTGCTGATAATAATTATTGTACGGATTGTTATAATTCATAATAAAAAAGTTTGTCCTATTTAGCAAAAACCATACCTTTTTTATAATAAAAGAAAACGAAATAAAAGTTACCGAAATTGTATCGAGAGTTGAAAATTATTAAACTAAAAAAGTGTATTTAGAAGTTTTATCATGGTTTTTTGTGTAGATCAATAATTAAAAACGTTCAATAAAAATGAGATGATTAATACCGAATAATATTACCTTTGCAGTTTCAAAAAAAAAGGAAAAATGTTAAGAACTAATACTTGCGGTGAACTTCGTTTAACCAATGTAAGCGAAGAAGTTGTATTAATTGGATGGATGCAGCGAATGCGCGATAAAGGGAAATTGATTTGGATTGATTTACGTGATCGTTATGGCATTACTCAATTAATGTTAGAAGAAGGCAAAACGAGCCAACAAGTCATTGAAACAGCACGTACATTAGGGCGTGAATTTGTGATTCAAGTGAAAGGCACTGTGATTGAACGTGAATCGAAAAATCCGAACAATCCGACCGGCGAAATTGAAATTGAAGTTTCAGATCTAATCGTTATCAATTCTTCTAAATTACCACCATTTACTATTGAAGATGAATCGGATGGCGGCGATGAGTTAAGAATGAAATACCGGTTTTTGGATTTAAGACGTAATCCTGTGAAAAACAATATTTTGTTACGACACCGTGTGAATATGGAAGTTCGTAAATATTTGGATAGCAAAGGATTTATTGATATAGAAACTCCATTTTTAGTCAATTCGACTCCGGAGGGAGCACGCGATTTTGTGGTTCCGTCACGAATGAACCCCGGTGAGTTTTATGCATTGCCACAGTCGCCTCAAACTTTAAAACAATTGCTGATGGTTGCCGGTTTCGATCGTTACTTTCAAATTGTCAAATGTTTTAGAGACGAGGATTTACGTGCCGACCGTCAGCCTGAGTTTACACAAATTGATTGCGAAATGTCGTTTATCGAACAAGAAGATATTTTAGAATTGTTTGAAGGCATGGCAAACCATTTATTCAAAACCATCAAAGGCGTTGAGTTTGGTCAATGGCAACGAATGACGTGGGCTGATGCTATGAAATATTATGGTAGCGATAAACCCGATCTTCGTTTTGGAATGCGGTTTGTTGAATTAACAGAATTAGTTCAAAATAAAGGATTTAAAGTATTTGATGAGGCAGAATTAGTAGTTGGTATTTGTGTAGAAGGCTGTGCCGAATATAGTCGTAAACAAACAGACGAATTGACTGAATTTGTGAAACGTCCTCAAGTAGGTGCAGGCGGTTTAGTATGGGTGAAGTATAATACAGACGGCACTTTAAAATCATCGGTTGATAAATTTTATTCTCCTGAAGATCTGCAACAATGGGTCGAAAAATTTGGTGCCAAAAAAGGCGATTTAATGCTTATTCTCAGCGGTAAAACGTTGAAAACTCGTAAAGCATTGAGCGAACTGCGTTTGGAACTTGGAAAACGTTTAGGTTTACGTCAACCATTTGATTATAAACCTTTGTGGGTGATTGATTTTCCGTTGTTGGAATGGGACGAAGAGACACAACGTTTTTATGCTATGCACCATCCGTTCACTTCACCGAAATTAGAAGATGTGGACATGTTGGAAACCAATCCGGGAGCGGTACGAGCCAATGCTTATGATATGGTTGTCAACGGTGTGGAAATTGGTGGTGGATCAATTCGTATTCACGATAGAGCTTTACAATTGCGAATGTTTAAAGCATTAGGTTTTACTCCGGAAAAAGCGCAAGAACAATTTGGCTTTTTGATGAACGCTTTCGAATTTGGTGCACCTCCTCACGGCGGTTTAGCTTTAGGGTTCGATCGGTTGAACGCTATGTTTGGCGGTCAAGACAGCATCCGCGATTTTATTGCATTTCCGAAAAATAATTCCGGACGTGATGTGATGTTGGATGCGCCATCGTTATTGCAAAAAGAACAATTAGATGAATTGAATATTGCTTTAAAAAATATTGAAAAACAATAATTTGTTTTTCATAATGTTTGAAGTCCAACTAATTGTGATGGTTAGTTGGACTTTTTTTATAGTTGTCGGAATTTGGTTCTTTTAACAAATAGTTTTATTTTTGCCATACAATAATCCATCGAAAATTCATGAAAAAATATTTATTACAAGGTGAAGATATTCAAATGCTTACGCAACAACGACCGCCTATTTTGATGGTGGATGTTTTGTTTGATGCCAATGAAGAAGAGGCTTTTACCGGTTTATTGATTCAACCCGATAATATGTTTTGTATCAACGGACAGTTGATCGAATCCGGAATTATTGAACATATTGCTCAAACAGCTTCTGTATTTGCCGGTTATAAAGCCTTACAAGCGCACCAACCGATAGTTTTAGGAT
>JAQUSR010000068.1 GCA_028710155.1 Bacteroidales bacterium
GTGTTATATTCGAATGTATAAGTATAATTTGTGGATTTTTCGATAATTTTTTTTAATAGATTGCCAAACATTAAATCTGTACAAAAATAAAACACAACAAAAATAGCCAACGTCCAAACCACTTTACTAGAGAAAAAGAATATAATAACCTTTTTTCGTTTTTTCCATTGATTTAGACACCAATCAGCAAAAAAATGTTGACAATTATTTTCGTTCAAGATAATGATCTTTAAAGTTTTGTCTTATGAAAACTCAAAAAAAATATTTTCAAGAAATGTTCTTTTTTTGATAGGTGCAAAACTACAAAAAAAATGCTTGATTTAATTTTTTTAAATTATTTTTGCAAGCATGAAAATTATCTTACTTGTTGTAGCTAAGACTACTTCTCCTTATCTTCAAGATGGTGAAAATGATTATCTTAATAGATTAAAGCATTATACCGACTTTGAATATTCGGTCATTCCTGCCTTAAAAAACACCAAATCAATCAACGAACAACAACAAAAAACCGAAGAAGGAAAATTAATTTTAAGTAAATTAACACCTTCCGATTTTTGTATTTTGTTGGATGAAAACGGTAAAACCTTTCGATCTGAAAATTTTGCTCAATTTTTAGAAAATAAAATACAATCAGGCATCAAACGTTTATTTTTTGTAGTCGGAGGTCCATACGGTTTCTCTGAAAATGTTTATCAAAGAGCCGATTTCAAACTTTCACTTTCAGAGATGACTTTTTCTCATCAAATGGTTCGATTAATTTTTTTAGAGCAATTATATCGTGCTTTTACGATTTTAAAAAACGAACCTTATCATCATCAATAAAAAAAAGCGAAAAACTTCGCTTTTTTTATCTCTAATTTCCCTCATTCTCTTTGATTCCAAACAAATTGTTGATATTTTCTTTATAACGTTCCATCACCATTTTACGTTTCACTTTCAGTGTTGGTGTTAAAATATCAGTCATTTGCGACCATTCATCAGGAATCAATTCATATTTTTTAACCTTTTCGGTATCACCAAAAAAGGCGTTGTATTTTTCTACTTCACGCGCAAAACGTTGCAAAACTTTTGGTTCTTTCACTATTTGTTCGGGCGTTGTATAAACTAAATCGTGGCGTTCACACCATCCTTTTAAGAAATTGAAATCTGGAGATATCAAGGCTGCAGCAAATTTTTGATTTTCGCCGACAACCACCACATTTTCAATAAACGGAGATTCTGAAAATTTCTCTTCAATCACCTGTGGATTAACATATTTTCCAAACGAAGTTTTAAACAAATTCTTCTTACGACCGGTCAAAACCAACTGACCTTTATCGGTGAATTTTCCCAAATCGCCGGTATGCAACCATCCGTCTTCATCAATGACCTCTTTGGTGAGAGCTTCGTCTTTGTAGTAACCCATCATCACGTTGTGTCCGCGACAAATCACTTCGCCGCATTTCGAGATAGCCACTTCTACACCCGGCAGCGGAAAACCTACTGTTCCCGATTCGCGACCATATTTATCGCGACAACTTGTGGCAATCACCGGTGAGGCTTCTGTCATTCCATAACCTTCATAAACAGGCATTCCGATAGCCGAGAAAAACGACGCCAAACGCGGTTGAATGCTGGCAGCTCCCGATACTACAATATCGAAATTTCCACCAATACCTTCTTTTATCTTTTTGAAAACCAATTTATTGGCAATATTATATTTTATATTATAACACCATGTTCTTTCTTCATCAATAATTTTGTATTGTCGTCTGACTTTTAAAGCCCAATAGAATATTTTTCTTTTCAAAAAGGGTTGTTTTGCACCCGAAGTGTAAATTTTATCGTAAAATTTTTCCAACACACGCGGCACAGCAGTCATCATCGTGGGATGCACCTCTTTCAAATCGGTTGCTATTGTACCCAAATTTTGAGCATAATAAACCGACATTCCAAGATATTGATACATAAATACTAACGTACGCTCATAAGAATGGCACAACGGCAAAAAGCTGAATGCGGTTTTAGAAGTCTTAGCTGGCGTTTGTTGCAGGTTGAATATTTGATGCAAAATGTTGCTGTGAGACAGCATTACCCCTTTTGGAGTTCCGGTAGTTCCTGAAGTATAAATAATTGTAGCACATTCTTTTCCATCAACTGCTGCTTTGCGTTTTTCCAACTCTTCGACACAAATATTCTGAGCTCCCAATTCCAAAAGTTGGTCAAAATATTGAAAACGATTTCGATTAATGAAGGTGTAAACCAATGTGAGATTTGGTGTATCGGGCATAATTCGATCAATTTTATTCATGACCTCAGCACCTTCTATAACAGCCATTTTGGCTTCACAATTGTTTAATATATAGTGATAATCATTTTCGCTGATAGTAGGATAAACGGGTACCGTAATGGCACCGACTTGCATAATAGCCATATCCAACATGTTCCACTCCGGACGATTGCCACTGATAATGGCAACTTTATCATTTTTTTGAATACCCAATTTGATAAGCGCATAACTTAAATAATTGACGTGTTCAATATAATCTTGAATGCTGTATTTAATCCATCCCGTGGTGCCGTTAGGTTTTCCTGCAAGAGCTACTTTTTGGTCGGGGTATTTTTCCAAATAATTTGGCAAAATATCAAAAATCCTTGTTACTTCCATTGATTTTTATTTTAAAAAATTATTTTTTTCGTTTTATAAAACTTTGCAAAGTAAAATCAAAAAACAATATATTTTTTTACACAAATCCATTTTTGTCAAAAAAGGTAAGTTTTTAATTAATGTGGGGTGAAAAATCTCATTTTGTGGTGAAAAATCTCAAAAAACTATTTAAAATTTATTTTATTAATACAATTATATCTCAAAATTTTCATAATAAAAAGAGAAAAAAAACGTTTTTTTCTTACATTCAACTTTCAATTTTTTTCGTTAAACATTTTTATGAATAACACTATGAAATCGTATCGCAAAGAAATTTCTTTTAACATACCAACTCGTCGAGGATTGGTCAATATTACACGAGACGTTCAAAATTCCATCAACGAGAGTGGAATTAAAGAAGGAATCGTTTTAGTGAATGCCATGCACATCACCGCCAGCGTTTTTATCAACGATGATGAAAGTGGATTGCACCACGATTTTGAAGTTTGGTTGGAAAAATTGGCTCCGGAAAAACCTTACCATCAATATCAACACAATGGTTTTGAAGATAATGCCGATGCCCATATCAAACGAACTATCATGGGACGTGAAGTGGTTTGTGCCATCACCAACGGCAAATTGGATTTTGGTCCATGGGAACAAATTTTTTATTTTGAATTTGATGGTAAACGCACTAAAAGAGTTTTGATAAAGATTATCGGAGAATAGATGTAACGTTGATCAAAACATCGTGTTCTCTCCTACTCTATCTTATCACTGCACAGCATCAATGATGATTTGACATTTTTCATCCAATGCCAAATTTCCATCAATCCATTGAATGTCAAATCCATCACGTTCCATTTTTCTAAACCATGTCATTTGACGTTTGGCAAATTGGCGAATGGCAATATTTAGCAATCGAACCATTTCATCATAGGAGATTTCTCCGAGAATCATTTGAGTAATATATTTGTATTCCAAACCATATTTCATTAAACGTTGTGATGGAATATATTGCAATAATTGTTGTACCTCTTCAATCATTCCTTGGTCTAAACGTTGATATAAACGCTGTTCGATACGTTGCATGACAATGGACCGATCGAATAAAATTCCGAACAGCCGATAGGTAATTTTTGGAAATATTTCTTCGGGATGTGCTTGATGAAAATATTCTATTTCAATGGCTCTAATTAATCTCTCTCGTGTTTCTGTATCTGTATGATTGTGCAATTTTTTGAACGATGAAAGTATCTGAATCAGTGTTTCATCCGTTTCAGACGCTAATTGTTGGCGTAATGATTGATTTTCTGGAACATCTAATAACCGATACCCTTTTAAAATTGATTCGATATAAAGACCTGTTCCTCCGCACAAAACGGCTAATTTTTGATGTTCAAGAATTTGATAATAGGCTTTCAAAAAATCTTGTTGAAAATTGAAGACACTATATTCGGTTCCGGCATCGACTATATCAATTAAATGATATTTAACAACATGATTATCAAACGTATAACTAGATAAATCTTTACCTGTTCCGATATCCATGCCACGAAAAACCTGCCTTGAATCAGCGCTAATCACGTCTGCATTTAATTGATGGGCAACATGAACAGCAACATCAGTTTTTCCGGTAGCAGTAGGACCAAGAATGACTATTAAAGGTTTTGTTATCTCGCTCAAATTTATAAATATATGATCAACAATTTATTATACGTTAGAGACTGCTGAATTATTACATCAGTTTCAGATCCATTTTATTCATAAAATCAATGACATTTTCATTTTTTTTTGCCATTTCTTTAATAACTTCAGCGTCTGTATAAGGAACTTTTTCCATCGTATCTTGTTCCAATTGTCGTAATTCAATTTTTATCTGATTATTATTCAATTTTTTAAACAGATACATTTTTAAATGAGGCAATATGGAATGACATTCTTCGATTAAAAATTTATTATCTAATTCTATTACAATGGTATGCGGATCAATTAAAATCGGATTTCGTGCTTTGAATGCCATTTTTAGCATCTCTGTTTTCATTGAATTTGCCATCGATTCCCAAATATTATTCAAATCACTTTGCGAGAATGGATGATCAATAACAACTTCTTTTTCTTGAGGCACATTCTTTAAAGATTCTTGTTTTTCTTGAACAATTTTTGACATCGAAAAAGCGTGTATCGATTTAGGAACTGTTGTTGTACTTGATTGATAATTAGATGGATTAATATTGTTTGGTTCTTGTGCAGTCAGTGAATCGGAGGATTGAGATGACGGATAAGTTGTAGCGGATGGTGTTGTTTGTTGTTTGATGGCAGACGAAGTTTTATCTGTTGTTGATTCCACCTTCACTTCACTATTTGGTGCGATTGATGACGGCGTTTTTATCGATGTCGCTGTTGAAGAAGCAGTCGGAGTGGAAGAATTTTGTATTGAAACGGTAGCAGATGAATTTGTTTCAGTGATATTGATCATGGAAATTTTCAATAAAAAAAGCTCAATCAATAAACGTTTATTAGCAACCGATTTATAGTTTAAATCGCATGTATTGTTTAAATCCAAAGCTTTTTGAAGAAAAGAGAGCGAACATCGAGCGGCTTGCCTGGCATATCGTTGTTTGACATCGTCGCTTACTTCCATTAATTGAATAGTTTCTGTGGCTTTACATACTAATAATGTTCTTAAATGCTCTCCTAAACCAACGATAAAATATTGACCATCAAAACCATTATCAATAATATTATTTAAAATCATCAAACAATCGGCATATCGATTTTGTAGTGCCGCATCAATAATTTTAAAATAATATTCATAATCTAAAACATTAAGGTTTTCAATAACTTGTTTATAAGAGAGATGTGTTCCTGCATAATTTACCACTTGATCGAAAATGGAAAGGGCATCGCGAAGAGCGCCATCAGCTTTTTGCGCAATAATATGTAAAGCAGATTCTTCATACGTAACACCTTCTTTGTCTGCAACATACTTTAAATGAGCTACAATGTCAGACAAATAAATTCTTTTAAAATCAAAGATTTGACAACGTGATAAAATTGTCGGAATAATTTTATGTTTTTCGGTTGTTGCCAAAATAAATTTGGCATAAGCAGGCGGTTCTTCCAATGTTTTTAAAAAAGCATTGAATGCTTGTGTAGAGAGCATGTGAACCTCATCAATGATATAAACTTTATATTTTCCCGATTGAGGAGGAATGCGAACTTGATCGACTAATGCACGAATATCATCTACGGAATTGTTTGACGCTGCATCTAATTCATAAATATTGAACGATGCGTTATTGTTGAACGATCGACATGATTCGCATTCATTGCAAGGTTCTAAATCATCGGTAGGATGCTGACAATTAATTGTTTTTGCCAAAATTCTAGCACAAGTCGTTTTTCCGACACCTCGCGGTCCGGTAAATAAAAATGCTTGTGCTAACTTATTGTTTTTAACAGCATTTTTCAATGTTGTTGTAATAGATTGTTGACCAACAACTGAAGCAAACGTTACAGGTCTGTATTTTCTGGCTGAAACAATAAAATTTTCCATTATTTTTTAGATAAATAAGTCATGGAGCAACCGTAATGATTTGCTCAAAAAACAAATAATTAGTTTCTGTTGATCACACCGTTGAATTGAGCAGTAGGTGTTACAATCACTTCGTTGAGGCATACATGAGCCGGACGTGATAGAATAAATTCAACAATGTCGGCAATATCTTGAGCCACTAACGGATCGTATCCACTATACACTTTATCGGCACGTTCTTGATCGCCATGAAAACGCACTACAGAAAATTGCGTTTCTGCAGCCCCCGGCGAAACTTGTGAAACTTTGATACCATAAGGCAAAAAATCAGTTCTCATAGCTTTTGTCAAAGCCATAACAGCGTGTTTTGTAGCACAATATACATTTCCCCCTTTATAAACTTCGTGGCTGGCTGTTGATCCGATATTGATGATATGTCCGGTTTTACGTTGAACCATTCTCGGGGATACTAATCGTGTAACATACAACAAACCTTTGATATTCGTATCAATCATTCGTTCCCAATCAGCAATATCTGCTTGATCAACAGTTTGCAACTCTTGCGCCAATCCTGCATTATTAACTAGAACATCAATGTTTTCAAATTCTTGAGAAATGTTTTTAATGGCTTTTTCGCAAGCCGAAAAATCTTGAACATCAAAAACTAACGATAGCACTTTTGCTGAAGAATGCTCTTGAATCCAATTCGCAACATTTGTTAATTTATCTTCGTTGCGACCGGTAATAATTAAATCATATTGTTGACAAAGCGTTTTGGCAATAGCTTCTCCAAAACCGGATGTTGCTCCGGTGATCATAGCAATTTTTCTACTCATTTTCAATATATTATGTTTTTTTTTTGTCATTGCAAAGTTATAACTTTTGATTGATAAATAACAATTTGTTAATAATAAAATTAATGATTAGAAATGACACCTATTATATTATTAGGGCAAAAAAAACAATTAGATTTTGAATATTTAATTAAATATAAATAATACGAGGTTTATTTAATTTAAAATAATATGTTGATATACTTTTTTATATCAAAAAACGTTATCAAAAGATTTAATCTATATTGTAAAATTTTTTATGAAAAATCACTTCAACAAAACATGTTTTATTTTTACGATGGCATTTTTCCTTATTGGAATATCCATCAATGGGTTATTTGCTCAACAACCCTATGCACCAAAATCATCTAATTCAAACACTTCAATTACGAACAAAGTATCGAAAGAAAATGGTGCCTCATCGCTCAGAAATGATCCGGAACCACGTTTCATTGACGGCAATATCACTTGGGCACGCGATTTAGCTGAACCATCAGTTTACCCCGGATACGGTAGCGGTGCCGATAACAATTTTATAGTAGCTCATCGTTACGAGACAAACGATTTAACCCCTTTTGACGGAAAATCGATTTCTAAAGTCAGTTTTATTCCTACTTATTTTGGCGGAAATTATGAATTTACTGCTAAAATATGGATAGGTGGTAGTGCTTTGAATGCGGGAACTTTGGTTGCAGAAGCCACTTTCAGCGATTTAGAAGCCTATGTTTGGAACGAAGTTGCCATTGCTCCCAGCGTTCAAATTGATGCCGATCAAGAATTATGGATTGGTATTGAATGTGTTGCAGACGAAGGTTACCCGATGGGTTTTGATTTAGGACCACAAGTTCCCGGAAAAGGCAACTTGGCTTATTTCAACGGTCAATGGGAAGAAACTCATTCAGAAGACCCTAACCACATCTTAAACCATTTGAATTTTTGTATCAGAGGTTACGTTCAAGATGAGGCAGTCGGTTCAGCAACATGTCCTGCTACACCCTCTAATGTTTTCATTACACCGGATCCCGATTTTGAACTTTCAACTTCTTTAGTTTGGAATAATCCTTTCTCAAGCATTAACGGAACAACTTTAACCGATTTGACCTCCATCAAAATTTTGAGAAACGGTACAGAAATTCATTCTATCAATAATCCTACTCCGGGTGGTAGCGGCAACTTTACAGACAACACCGTCAGCGAAATGGGTTGGTATGATTACAGCATTTATGCCGTTAACAGCAACGGAAACGGACTGAGCGTTACCAAAACCGTTTTTGTTGGACCGATTGTTATTATGAATACCTATGGTACACAAACGGTTACATTAGATGAAGGCGTTTTGTATGACGATGGCAGCAAATTTAATTGGTATGATGTAAATTGTACCGGAATTTTAACCATTTATCCGGCAACGCCCGATAAAGGAATCCGTATTTATGGAACCTATCAAATTGAAACTGATTGGGATGTACTTACAGTTTATGCAGGAACAGATGTTTCAGGTGAAGTTTTGGGCGAATTTTCCAATTCTGCAGGCGGAACAATACCAGAAATCACCTCAGGTTCAGGACCTATGACTTTCCAATTCACTTCTGATGCTAGTGTCGTTAAAGAAGGTTTTGAAATCTTTTTCGATGCTGTGAGCATCAACAACGACTGCACCCCTCCTATCAGTTTATCTGTATTAGGAACAACTAACAACTCAGCAACACTTTCATGGACTCCGGGATCAGGAACACCCGAATCGTACACCGTTGCCTACAAAATGGTATCAGCAACAGAATTCACTGAAATTGAAAACATTGAGAGTTATCCTTGCATTATAACAGAATTAACGGCAAACACTGAATATGAATGGAAAGTTCGTACCTCTTGTGCCAATATTTCCGACCCAAGCAGCTGGTCAGTAGTTTCTTCGTTTACAACCACATGCGAAGCAACTAACACACCTATTGCGGAAAATTTCGACACCTATAACGGCGGCGATGTGCCGGATTGTTGGCAACAATTTGCAGTCATGAATGCCGATTGGCAAAATCGTTTTTATCCTTGTGTTGATGACTATGCCGATTTTGCACATAGCGGTACACGATACATCAAATTCTGGACAAACGCTGCAGCTGAAGAAAATACCATTGCTATGTTACCTTTGGTCGAAAATTTAAAAAATGTTGAAATTAAATTTTTTGCCTGCTATAATGCAAATGATCCTTTCTTTGAAATCGGTGTTATGGAAGGTAATAATTTCATTGCAATTCAAGAAATTTCTTTGACAGAATCCTATCAAGAATTTACCGTTAATATGTCCAATTATAACGGCAACAGTCATCGTATTGCTTTCAGATGTTCTTATAGCGGCGTTTCAAATGTCTTTTTAGATGACATCAATATCACATCGAGTGGCGCACCTGCTCAATATACCATCACTGCAACAGCCGGAGCCAATGGAACCATTACTCCAAACGGACAAATCACTGTTAATGAAGGAGAAAACCAAACATTTGCCATCGAAGCCAATGAAGGTTTTCAAATTGAGGATGTTTTGGTGGATGGTGCCAGCGTGGGCATAGTCGAAACCTATACATTTGAAAATGTTACAGCAAATCACTCTATTTCGGCTTTATTCGAGATTAAACCTGCTGTTCAGGAGATGAATCAACAATTCTCTATCTTCCCGAATCCTGCCAATGGTTCTGTAACCATCGAAGGTGCCGAATTGGAAAGAATTTCTGTTTACAACATTGCAGGTCAATTAATTGAAACAATTGCAGTGAATGAACAAACCTCAACAACCATTGCTACTTCCCACTACAATAGCGGAATGTATATTTTACAATTGGTTTCAAAAGATGGTTCTGTATCTTCACAACGTTTTGTAATACAACATTAATCAATTTATAAATAGCATCAAAAAAGCCAAACTCTTTCGAGTTTGGCTTTTTTTTACATCCATCGCCGTTTTATTCTGCAAAAAAGGCTTCAATATTATTCAAACAAAGTGCAGCACCGCGTGCTTCGTGAATCACTACGCGAAGTTTACTGGTGTTGATGGTTTCAAAACGCAGAATACGTTTATAACCAATTGTGGTGGTTTCCTCATCAATCACAACAGGTTCCCATTGATTGTTTTGCCACATTTCAACCGAAAAAGAGCTTACACGTTGTCCTAACGGAATATATTCTTGTAAAAGTAAACGATTGATTTTCTGTGGTTGTGCGAACGAAAATTCGATAGAGGCTTGAACTACAGAATCGTTGGTTGCCCAATAGGTATCGTAGTTATCGTCTGTCAGATTGGTGGCAGCAAAAGCTTTTCCGCGTTCATCCGACACTTTGGGTGTTATTCCTTTCAATAAATTGACAGAAAGTTCTTTACGAATTTTATTGTAAAAATTCACCGCATTAGCCGAATCGGTAGGATGAATCAAACCATCGCGATTCACGGGAAAATTCAACAACAGCGTGGCATTGTGTCCGACACTGCGATAATACAAATCGGTCAGCGTTTCAGGCGACTTCACCAACGAATCTTGGTTTTCGTGATAAAACCAACCCGGACGAATGGAGACATCGCACTCGGCAGCAACCCATTTGTCGCCATCGGGATGACCACTTCGTAACTCTTGATATTTTTCGTAGCCCGGATAAACTTTATCTTTTCGCAAAAACGACCAGTTGGTTGGATTAGCCCAACCTTGTTCGTTGCCCACCCAACGGCAGCCCGGACCGCCATCACCAAAAATGATAGCTTGCGGCTGTAATGAATCAATCAATTGATGCAGACGTGGATAGTTGTAGTAATTTTTACGATCAATGGTTCGTGTTTCATTGGCACCGCCATACCAACCATCGCCACCATTGGCTCCATCAAACCAAACTTCAAACACATCGCCGTAAGTAGTCATCAATTCTTCTAATTGATTGTAGTAATATTCAACATATTCGGGACGACCATATTCGGCATGATTGCGATCCCACGGCGACAGATAAACGGCAAACTTGATTCCGTATTTTTTGCAAGCAGCCGCCAACTCTCCTACCACATCGCCTTTTCCATCTTTCCACGGACTATTTTTGATACTATAGTCGGTATATTTTGTGGGCCACAAACAAAAACCGTCGTGATGTTTCGCCGTCAAAATCACACCAGTCAAACCGGCGTTCACAAACGTTTGCACCCATTGTTCGCAATCCAACTTTTGCGGATTGAAAATAGCAGGATCGGCATTACCAAAGCCCCATTCCATATCGTTGAAGGTATTCAATCCAAAATGAACAAAAGCATAGGTCTCCATTTTTTGCCATTCAACTTGTTTAGGTAGAGGCAGCGGTTCGATAGCTGTTGGAGGCGGTGTCGTTTCTTGACAACCCCACAGCAACGATATCAAACTTCCTATTACAATAAATTTTTTAATCATGTTAGATATTATTTATAAATGATGAATTTTCCGGTTACAGAATGATCGTTAGCTTGTAAAACATAGATATAACCCGATGGTTTTAAATCTTTTACATCAATTTCTTTAGCATTGAAACCCATTGATAAAGTTCCAAAATCGATTGATTTTACAACACGCCCCAACATATCATAAACAGATAAGGTTGTTTTTGCCGAATTGTCTAATGTAAAAGAGATGTTGATTGAATTTTGTGCCGGATTGGGAAAAATCGAGCAATTCAAATCATTGTGATTGATTTCTTCCA
>JAQUSR010000069.1 GCA_028710155.1 Bacteroidales bacterium
ATAACACCATTCCCATTGCAGGTGCTTATGACTATCAGATTTATGCTGTAACAACGGCCGGACATGGTTATTCGGCGATTCTCAACGATGTGGTGATTGGTTCTACTTGCACCATCACCGTTTTGATGTATGATGAAACAGGCGGCGGCTGGAACAGAGGTGCCATCACTTTTGTTGATGACGACGAAATTGTTCGGGGAAGAGCTGCTTTGGTAACGGGCTCAGAAGGCACTGTTGACGTAGTGCTACCGTTGGGAATGAACATTCATTGCGTTTGGAATCCGGGACTTTTCGACGAATTTTGCTCCTTCATTCTAACCAACTATGCCGGTAAAGAAATCTATGTCAGCGAAGGCACTCCACAAGCCGGAACATTCTTCTCTTTTACCAACAACTGCAACCAAAATGTTCCAGCTGAATGCACCGATTTCTCGGCAGTTGCCGACCCTGACGGAGAATTATTTGTAAACCTTTCATGGACCAATCCGACTACAACATTTTTGGGCGATCCGCTCACCGATTTAACTTCCGTGGTGATTACCCGCGATAACGAAGTGATTCAAACCATCACCAATCCCGTTATTGGTGGCGAAGAGACTTTTGTAGATGACGACATCATAAACCCCGACATTTATACCTATTGTGTCTATGGTATCAATAGCGACGGAGAAGGAGCAGTGCTTTGCGAGACGATAGAAGTAGGAAAATTCTTCTATATGCCGACAGAAGGAAGTATGGTCATTAACACATGTAGCGGAGTCTTGTACGATGACGGTGGTCCTTATCAAAACTACAGCAATTCTTTAACAAGCATGACCATTATTTTTCCGGAAAACAACAATCAACAGATTGAAATTACAGGAACTTACGAACTTGAAGAGGGATTCGATTTTCTGTATGTTTTTGAGGGTGCAGGCATTGAAGGATCGCTTATCTCCTCTTATACCGGAGTAGGCGGTTTGTACAACAAATCGACAAATGGAGCTTTGACGTTGTTGTTTGCATCCGATGCTTCAACTTCGACATCAGGTTTTATGGCTGAAATTCATTGTGTTGAAAACATCGGCATCGAAGAAGAAACGGCTTCATTCAAAGTGTATCCAAATCCTGCCAACGACTTTATCAGCATCGAAGGAGAAGAGACATTTGATCAAATTTCCATTTACAACACGTTGGGACAACTTATTACAACTACCGATAATAAAGTTATTTCGACATCCGAGATGACGTCTGGAGTATATATTTTGAAAATAACTACCGCAACAGGTAACACGATTTCTAAAAAAATAATTGTAAAACATTAATTTATAAATTTTCATGAAAAAAATAATTGTTTCATTACTCATTGTTCTCATTCCTTTTGTATCTTTTTCGCAATCGCGCGAGGTGATTTTTCAAGAATCGTTTGACGAGGGAACCGTTTTGCCGGCCGGATGGATTAAAATGGGTGTTAGTTTGTTTAATTGGACGGTTGTCAATTCCGCACATGCAGGCGGAGCTCCCAATGAAGTTCATTTAGCATGGGAACCCGAATTTGACGGTATTGTTCGTTTAGTGTCGCCATCTATCAATTTGACGGGCGTATCGGAAATTGGCATTCAATTCAGCCATACTTTGTATTTTTGGGACGAAGGAATCACATTAGGTATTGCCACTTCGTCTGATAACGGTGCTACTTGGCATGTCGGTTGGTCAAGAGAATATACTGAAAGTATTGATGCAGAAGTTGTTTCTGAATCTATTGCAACAGAAGATGTTGGTTCTGCAAATTTCAGATTTTGCCTCTTTGTTGACGGAAAAAGTTTCAATTTTGACGATTGGTGGTTCGATGATTTCAGCGTTTTCAACATGGTAGGATTCGATGCCAGTCTCACTAAAATTGATGTGGATTATTATCAAGTGGCAGGCAATCAAGAGGTGGCTTGTGTGATCGAAAATGTAGGATCCAACAATATCACTTCTCTCGAACTCAATTATCAATTTGATGATGGTGATGTTGTTACCGAACTTTTTGAAATGGATCTCGCCCCGTTTGAAGATCAATCGTTCACGTTTCAAGAACAAACTATTTTGCCTGAAGGTTTATATGAACTCAAAATATGGATTTCGCAAGTAAACGGTGGTAATGATGGATCGATTAGCAACAATTCGTTATCAAAAATGGTCAATGTTGTGTTAGGAAAAGCCGATCGTAATCCTATGATTGAGCTGTTTTCGGCTTCCACTTGCGCTCCGTGTGTTGGTGTCAATCAAGAAGTTTTGGCATTATTGGCGCAAAATCCCAACCGTTACGCCATTTCAAAATATCAAATGAATTGGCCCGGTACCGGCGATCCCTATTATACTGCCGAAGGTGGTGTCAGAAGATCGTATTACGGCGTTAATGGTGTTCCTTCTGCCTTTATCGATGGGATCGATTTTTATCCCTATACGCAAGAGGTTTTTGACGATGCCGCCGACGAAGATGCCATCGTGGATATCAGAGGAACGTTTAATTTGAATGGACAAAACATTCATGCTTCTGTTGATGTAATGGCGTTCAGCACTTTAATGGATGCCACGCTTTACATCATCGTCAACGAAAAAACTACAACCGGAAATGTCGGCACCAACGGCGAAACAGAATTTCACCACGTAATGATGAAATTTTTACCCAACGCACAAGGAACTATCATCAATCTGACTCCGGGAGAGCATCAATTTGTGGAATATGATGCTAACCTTGCAGGAACGCATATTGAAGATTTTTCCGATTTGGAAGTAGCTGCTTTTGTGCAAGATAATGCATCGAAATATGTCTATAACAGCCATTTTCTGTACGAATACAACGATGTGCATCCCTTCGCACCGGCATCATTATCGTTGACCGACAACGGAAACAACACTCTGACAGCAACATGGACAGCTCCCGAAGGCAGCAATCCAACCGGCTATCAACTCTTTATCAACGAAGAATTGGTTTTAAACAATACCGACCAAACTACATATACTACTAACTCTCCCAATGGTCTGTACGTTGTAGAAGTTTTGGCCAATTATCCCGATAACCAAACATCGGTTAAAGTGGCAAAAAGCATCATGGTTGTTCAAGGCAACGCTGTTCAAGAAACCAAAAACGATGTTGTTCGTTTGTTTCCAAATCCGGCGAGCGATGTAGTTTATATTAAAGGCGTTGAAGTAGAAACCGTTGCAGTTTACGACAGCTTTGGAAGAAAAACTGCAGTGTTGGATCACAAAACAGAAATCAATGTAGCTTCGTATCCTTCAGGAGTTTATTTTATGGTGATCACTGCTACAGACGGAACGCAATCGGTTAAAAAATTGTTGGTTTTGCCGAAATAGTTCAGTGAAGTTTTCGATTTTACAAATAGGGTTTCACGCTATTACACAAAAAAACAGATCCTCGGATCTGTTTTTTTGTGTAATGACTTTTGATGATATTGCTTAAAAGAAAGCAATTGTCATTATTACTCGCATTTGATTATTTTAACAGTATGTGTTACACCATTTTCAGCAGACAATTGGAAGAAATAGATGCCTGATTCCAAACCGGAAATATCCATTTGATGGTTCGAAAGCACAGAAGAAGACAACACTTTTTGACCCATGATATTGTAAACAGTAACTATTGGATTTTGTAAATCGGTGTCAATGGTTACGATATTTTGAGCCGGATTAGGATAGCAACGAGTAGTATATCCGTCTATTTCTAAAATGCTGTTAAGAATGTTGATATACTCTTCTTTGATTAAAGAAGATGTTCCGTGTTCGTTGGTAACGGTTAAAGTTACCGAAAAAGATCCCATATCTTCATACACAACAGAGGGATTTTCTTCGGTAGATGTTTCGGGAACAGCACCTTCAAAATTCCATGCAAAGGCAGTGGCGTTGCAAGCAGGCGTTAAGTTACTAAAATTAACAGTGCTGCCTTGTGCCACAGATGTGGATGAAGCCGAAAAATCGACCAACGGGAAGAAATATCCGAATGGTGCACCCGGTGTAGCCCAAAGTGTATCGCCATTACTATTGCTGCCGCCGAAACCTGTCGATAAAGCCCAATTTTCGGGCAACGAATTGTCAGAATCGGGGTTTTGTAAATCCAACGAATAACCTTCTCCATTGGCTTGTGTTGGCCATGGTGCATCTTTTGAATACGCAACAGCGTTGATGATGGTATTTGCCGGATTAACCAATACAATTTCTTCTCCGGTGTTGTTCAAACTGCCTGCCCATTGATAGGCTTCAACGCCAAAAGTATGTAAAATAGCAGTTGGATTTCCTGCAACAACGATATAATCGCCCGGCGACAACAACACTTCAGGGAAGGTGAAGTCGACTGCTGTGGTAAGTTTGAATCCATTAAGATTGACAATTTCTTGGTCGTTGTTATAAATCTCTATAAATTCTAGCGTATCGGTGCCGCTTTCCGGTGAATTGTACATGATTTCAGTAATAACCAAGTCGGGTTCGAGCAACAACGGAATGACGGTGATATAATCTGTCATCGTTTTAGTATCGCTATTTTCGCCATCGCTGACGGTTAAGGTTACATCAAATGTTCCTGCTGCGGCATAAGTAACCACCGGATTTTGTTCAGTAGAGGTTGCAGGAGTTCCCCCTTCAAAAGTCCAACTCCAAGAAGTAGGATTTCCCGTTGAAGCATCGGTGAAAGTGGCAGAAGCATCTACATAAACTGTTGTTGGTGTTGCATAAAAATTGGCTGTAAGCGTTGGCTCCGATGCCGAAATCAGCATAATGTCATCTATTTCCCATGTTGAAGCGGCTGCCTCATCGCAGGTGTATTTGAAAGCAATGAAACAGTTGTCGCCACTGAACGCATCCAACGAAATTTCGCCGGAATAAGTCCAAGCAAAACTGCCTGTGCTGGCGGTAAAGGTCAACGGTTGCCATGTGGCAGCAGAAGGATCGGTTCCGTTGAAGTTGTTCGAGAAGAAGACTTCCAACGTATTGCCATCGTAGCTGTAAGCGTTTTGGAAACTCAACACCACATCGCCGAAGTTATTCAGGTTGAAAGAGGGAGAGATAAGCCAATCTTCGTTGCTGTGGGCGGCACCTTCGGCATAGCCCGACATTTTTACACAAGGAGTGTTATCAATACCATAATTAGGCGAAATGTTCCAAATTTGGTCGCCGACAACACTGATTTGTTGCCATCCGTTCCATTCTTGATCGTTCCAATTTTGGTTAAAAATAATGGTACCACCAAAAACGGTGATATAGTTTTCGATGGTTTTACTATTGGTTTCTGTTCCATTAGAAACAGTCAGCGTAACATCATAAGTTCCTTCCGTGGCGTATATTACACTTGGATTTTGTTCTTGCGATGTGGCCGGAGTTCCGCCTTCAAAAGACCATGACCAACCGGTAGGTGTTCCTAACGACAAGTCGGTAAATTGAACGGCCGAACCTTCCGGAATGTTGGTAATATTGGCTTCGAAATTGGCGGTTAAAGCCGGTGGAGCGGCAGCCGTGACGGCTACGTCGTCAATTTGCAAATGTCCGCTGGCTTCTACGGTGTTGCGTATCGAGAAAATAAACTCGGCAGCATCAGTAGAACCTCCTGCGGTAATGTTTTGTGAATATTGTTCCCATTCAGTTGTATTGACAATGATATAAGGATTATAATCGGTATAGCCATATTGTCCGGAAACGCCGTCAAACAGAGCCGTTCTAATCTCGCCCGCACCACGAACCCAGAAGGTGATGGTGTATTCAACACCGCCTTCAATGGTGGTTGGCTGATTGGTAAAACGTTTGTGTGAAGAGGTGGCGTTGATTAACTGACAAGCCGAGTTGCCGGTATGAGCACTTTCTGTATATTGAACAATGTTGGCTGTTCCGATGTTTGTTTTCGATCCATTCCAACAATCAGGCAAACTGTCTGTCCAATATTCAAAGCTGTTGTTGCAAGTGATATCGCCACCGGTGATGACGTTAATATAGTCAGTTTTGGTTTCTGTAATACTTTCAAAAGCATTGGAAGCTACTAATGTAACCGAATAAGAGCCTTCGATCGTAAAGGTGAAAGTCGGATTTTGTTCGGTTGAAGTCATAGTTTGTGGTCCGGAAATAGTCCAAGCCCAAGCGGTGGGATTTCCTGTGGTTAAATCGGTGAAAGTGGCATTTCCGTCAACCATTACTAAAGTCGAGCTGGCAGAGAAATCTGCATCCATTGATTGAACAGTAATGTAATCTGCTTTGTTTTCCACATCGGTTCCCCATTCATTACTTGCTTCTAATTGAACATTATGTGTTCCGGCAACCAAATATTGAACAGTCGGATTTTGTTCGGTTGAAGTGGCCGGTGTTCCGCCTTCCAATGTCCATGCCCATGTGGTAGGATTGTACAGCGATTGATCGGTAAAACTAACGATCTCACCCACAAAAACAGTGGTTGTATTGGCTGTAAATTCAGCTTCGGGAGCCGGCGGAGTTGCCGTTACGATGATATAATCTTCCATCAATTTTGTATCGGTGTTTGTGCCATCGCTGATAGTTAAAGTAACATCAAAGATGCCTTCGGTAGCGTAGGTTACAGTCGGATTTTGTTCAGTAGAAACGGCCGGTGTGCCTCCTTCAAAAGTCCAAGTCCAACCGGTTGGATTGCCTTGCGATAAATCGGTAAAAGCAACCGTTTCTCCGGTCATTAATGATGTTGGAGTAGCTGAGAAATTGGCAACTAACGAAATTTCACTTTCAGCAACGAGTAAAATGTCATCTATTTCCCACGTTGAAGCGGCTGCATCATCGCAAGTGTATTTGAAGGCGATATTACAATTTTCGCCGTTGAAATCATCCAATGCTATATCTCCGGAAGGTGTCCAAGCATAGTTGCCCGAGCTGGCAACATAAGTCAGTGGCGACCATGTAGCTGTGGAAGGATTCGCTCCGTCGAAATTGTTCGAGAAAAAGACTTCCAATGCGTTTCCGTCAAATTTGTAAGCATTTTGGAACGATAAATTCACACCTTCGTAAGTTGAAAGGTTGAAAGCAGGAGAGATGAGCCAATCTTCGTTGGGAATGGCGCTACCTGAATATCCCGTCATTTTTGCACAAGGTGAATTATCAATGCCGTAATTAGGCGAAATGCTCCAAACTTGCTCTCCGATTACGCTGATTTGTTGCCATCCATTCCATTGCTGATCGTTCCAATTTTGATTGAAAATCACTATTCCGCCAATAACGGTGATGTAGTCTTCTTTAACCAAAGTATCGAAATGAGTACCGTCAGAAACGATTAAAGAAACATCGTAAACGCCTTCAGTTGCGTAGGTTACAGATGGATTTTGTTCGGTAGAAACCGCAGGAGTTCCTCCTTCAAACGACCAATTCCAAGAGGTGATTGATCCGATAGATAAATCGGTAAACTGAACGTTGCCATCTTCAGAAATTTCAGTCATGTCGGCTTCAAATTCAGCAATCACAGAAGGAACTATAACAACCACTTCAACATCGTCAATTTGCAATCCCATGATGGAGTCAGTGGCTTTCACCGAGAAAATAAATTCTGCCGTGCTGCATGTTACATCTGCCGTTACCACTTGTGTATATTGTGTCCAATCGTTTGAGGCAATGGTGTTGTAATCGTTGTAAGGTTGATATGATTCAGTGAATAAAGCAGTACGAATATCTCCGGTTCCGCGTGTCCAAAACGAAATTTGATACGAATTTCCGGCTTCAAGAGTCGTAGGTTGAGAAGAGAATCGTTTGTGCGATGAACTTGCATTCACCAATTTCACGGCATAATTGCCGGTGTGCGCCCCTTCTGAAACTTGAATGATGTTAGCAACGTTGATGCTGGTTTTCGATCCGTTCCAACAGTTTGGTAAATTATTGGTCCAAAATTCGAAACTGTTGTTGCAAATGATTTCTCCCGCTTCGTTCACCAAAATATAATCTTCCATCAATAATGTGTCTGTCAACGTTCCGTCCGATACAATTAGCGTAACATCGTAAATACCTACTGCGTTATAAGTTACTATCGGATTTTCTTCGATAGAAGTGGCCGGTTCACCACCTTCAAATGTCCATGCAAAACCGGTAACGGTTCCTGTGGAGGTGTTGGTAAATGAAACGGTTTCTCCTACGTTGATGGTTGTTGAAGAGGCAGTAAATGAAGCAGTTGGTCCAACAGGAGCAGCAACCACTGTAATATAATCGGTGACTGTTTTGGTGTCTTCGTTAGTGCCATCGGATACGGTTAAAGCAACATTGTAAGTTCCGGC
The DNA here is from genome assembly GCA_028710155.1 of Bacteroidales bacterium. GTDB lineage: Bacteria > Bacteroidota > Bacteroidia > Bacteroidales > WRLA01 > WRLA01. Next base: position 8,247 of record JAQUSR010000069.1, read on the forward strand.
TGTTGCGTATGTTACGACGGGATTTTGTTCAAAAGACATCGGCGGATTGCCACCTTCAAAAACCCATATCCAACTTGTCGGATTGCCGGTCGAAGCATCGGTGAAAGTTACGGTTTCTCCTTCAAAAATCGTAGTGGGTGTTCCCGAAAAATCGGCTGTCAAACCTTGTGGAGTTTCTTGAAGAGCAGTCAACAAAATGTCGTCTATTTCCCACGTTGAGGCGGCTGCATCATCGCAGGTGTATTTGAAGGCGATATAACAATTCGTGCCGGTGAAATCATCCAACGCAATATTTCCGGAAGGAGTCCATACATAGTTGCCCGTACTGGCAACAAAAGTCAGTGGTGACCATGTAGCTGTGGAAGGAGTTGTTCCGTCGAAATTGTTCGAGAAAAAGACTTCCAATGCGTTTCCGGCAAATTTGTAGGCATTTTGGAACGATAAATTCACACCTTCGTAAGTTGAAAGGTTGAAAGCAGGAGAGATGAGCCAGTCTTCGTTGGCAATGGCGCCACCCGAATATCCTGTCATTTTTGCACAAGGTGAGTTATCAATGCCATAATTGGGCGAAATGCTCCAAACTTGCTCTCCGATTACGCTAATTTGTTGCCATCCATTCCATTGTTGATCGTTCCAATCTTGGTCGAGAATAGTGATATATGCTTCTGTAACATTAATATAATCATCTTTTAATAAAGTATCGTTGGTTGTGCCGTCCGACACAATCAGTTGGACATCGTAAGTTCCTATTGCATTGTATGTTACCGTTGGATTTTGTTCATTGGAAGTGGTAGGAGTACCTCCTTCAAACGACCAAAACCAAGAGGTGATGGTTCCGAAAGACAAATCAGAAAATTGCACTTGATTGCCATTAAAAATGGAGGTTTCATCCGCTTCAAAATTAGCAATTACATCAGGCGTAATTGCTGCAACTATTTCAACATCATCAATTTGCAAATGATCGTTATCTGCAACGGTGTTGCGAATCGAGAAGATAAATTCAGCATCATCAACTGTTCCGCCTGCAGTAATGCTTTGCGATTCTTGAACCCATTCTGTTGAGTTAACAGAAATATACGGATTGTAATCGGTATAGCCATAGCTTCCGGAAACGCCGTCAAACAAAGCAGTACGAATGTCGCCTACGCCACGCACCCAAAAAGTGATGGTGTATTCAACTTGGTCAACTACCGAAACAGGCTGAGTAGTGAAACGTTTGTGTGAACTTGTTGTATTGATTAACTGACAAGCAGATAATCCGGAATGAACACTGGTGGAATATTGAACAATATTGGCCGCTCCAATATTCGATTTGGAACCGTTCCATCCATCAGGTGCGGCATCAGTCCATGTTTCAAAACCGGGATTTGTTGCCAAATTTTGAGCCATCATCAAATTGATGCTCATTAACATTGCGAAAAGTAATACTAATTGTTTCATTTTATTATAGTTTAATTATTTAACTAGCTAACTTTCAAAAAAATAAAAAATAGGCTGTTCCTTTTAATATAAGGGGGCAAATGTAAATAATAAATGATTAATTCTTGACAAAAGGGAAAAAAAATCAACGCTCTTTGCAAGAGTATTTTTGTAGAAAAGAATTTAAAAAAGGAAAAAATCGGAAACTTTCTTGAAAAAAAAGCTATTCTACAATGATGGTTTCAATGAGGCTGGCAGCAACATATTTTTGCAGCAAAAAAATGGAGCGGTCTATGGCAGGCAATAGGGCTGATTTTCCGGAATAGGAATTAATGTTCATATAGAGTTGTTGTGAATTCATTTGCAACGATGTACGTAAGACATCACTGGTAGGCGTTCCGATGGCTCCTATTTGATCGCGTAAAATGGGTAAACCCGCTACATTTAACAGCCCGCGACCAATGGCTTCGAATGGTTCGGCTTCGTTGCCGATACCTGCGGTAACATCGCCTACCACTTGAGCGGCATCAAAACCTCCGATAGAAAAACCGGTTTCAATAGAAATCAAATTAATGACATCTACAACTGCCGAAATTTGATAGAGCGGCATATCACGCAAAATTCTTCTACACAAAGCTTCCGAAGATGGTCGATAACGATTGGGGTCTTTTCCGGTTTTTTTATAGACTTCACGTGTGGCAAAAATTTGTGGTTGTGTTTTAATGTTTTCCAACGTATAGGCAGTTTTTAAGCGTTGGGCTGTTGTTTCAATTTCCTGCCACAATTCAGGCGAAGTCGGTTGGTTTTGTATTTGGCAACAAATAATTCCTAATGCCAATGAAGGGCAACATTGTTGAAGTTCCGGAGAAATGGTAACATGAATCATACGATGAAACACTATTTGAAACGTTGATGAATATAGTTATATACTTCGCTCACTTTTAGCGAAATGGTTGACGGTCCTACTCGAATATACAAAACCTCCAAATTGTTGCAATTCATATATACCGGAATATTTGCCGGTTGTACATCAACACGAATGATGGTTTTCTCTTCCAACGTTTCGGTGTACATATTGATAAATGAAAGATGCAACATAGATAATTGAGTTTTTATCAGATTAGTGAGATGCAACAACGCTTTATCACCGTTTTGAAATACATCTTTTTCAATACCGATAATGCTGCCATCATCGGCAACGCCAATCAACAAAGTTCCTCCTTCGCTATTGAGAAATGCTGCAATGGTTTTCAGCGATGCGTGTTCAATGGCGTGATCGAATTTTTCGGTGAATAAATTGCAACGTAAAGTGGATTTGTATTCAATATATTCATTCTCTCCGTGTTGAATCAATGCTGGTGTTGTTGTGTTTTCACGTGTATGCAAATAGGTGGTTATGCGAGTTGCTAAACGATGGAGTAACACTAAAGCTACGTCCGGTGCCAAAATATCGGGATTGAAAAAATCTTTCCGATTTAGTTGATATAAAACACAGTCGGTTACAGCTTTCACTTTTCCGCTACGAAAGGTGTTGTTTAAAAAACTGACTTCTCCAAAATAATCACCTGAATGATATACGATCTCTCGCTCCGATGCGATTTCTGAAGTCAGCGTTCCGGTTTCAACCAAAAAAAGAGTCGCTGCGGAACAATCTTCTGTAAAAAGATAAGTGTTTGCCAAACATTCTACTTTTTGGAGAGAATCTAACAAACGATCGATTTTCGATTTTTCAATTCCGTCAAACCATTCATTTTGAATAATTGTATTCATGATTAATTTTTTTTGATGACTAATATTGTGCCCGAATATGTCGATGGCAAAAGAAGGTGCAAAATTATCAATTTTTATCGCATATTTTGATTAAAAAAATTGTACCGCAAAAAAGCAACGTTTTTTGATAAATCGTGTTACCTTTGCCAATTATTTTTTTCAATCATCATCATTAAAAAAAATGAAAATATTTTGGCATAACGTGTATAAAATCAAATTTTTAACGATACTTGTCTCCATTTTGTGTTTCACAGGATGCACG
>JAQUSR010000213.1:0-423 GCA_028710155.1 Bacteroidales bacterium
TCTAACTTTGCTCTTCTTTTTGAAAGCAGTTATACATAACACATCATTTTCTTAATATTACTGTAAATTATATAATTATGCAAACAAAATTCATTTTATTATTCTTGTTGTTCAGTTGTTTTTTTTTCAGTAACGGGACAAAATGATGCTATTTATATCTACCATCAAGCCACCGAGGGCGAAACTTTTAAAAGCTTAGAAAAGATTTACGGCATTTCAGAAAACGATATTCGAGCTGCCAATCCCGATTTGAAATCCACTTTAAAATCCGGAGAATCGGTTCGGATTCCTTATAATAAATCATGGATTTCTCAAACAACAACATCTGTTATCAATAATGAATATCAAACAGATACACAATATTACGAAGTGAAAGCCAAAGAAACTTTGTGGGGCATTTCACACAAATTCAATCTTTCTATT
>JAQUSR010000213.1:433-2560 GCA_028710155.1 Bacteroidales bacterium
GATGCACTAATAGCCGCTAATCCCATACTTAAAGACGGTTTGAAAATCGGTCAAAAAATCATTATTCCTAATGAGAAAATGGTGGTCACCTCTTTGGCGACAACACCGGAAATAAAAATAGAAGAAACTGACATTCATATCGTTAAAGCAGGTGAAACAATGTATAGCATTGCCAAAACTCATCGAGTACGTTTAGATAGTTTGCAATTAGCCAATCCAAAAATTATCGATCATCACATTGCTATCGGAGACACCTTAATTATTCCTGATTATGTTAACAAAAATAGTTTCATTGAACACAAAACTACTGAAAAAGAGAAGATTTCAGAAATTGCTTTTAACTACCAAACACCGGTTCAAGAAATCAAAAATGTTAATCCCAATTATTCTAATACGGTTGGATCCGGAAAAATTGTAAAAATTCCGGTTGCTCCTTTTCAAGAAAAAGATACTACTTCCGTTGCAACCCAAGAATCTATTCCACACGATACATTACCAACAACATCAACTTCGCCTCAAGATCTTACTTCATCCATTTCTTCTTGTATCGGAGGATGGAATACAGAATCGATTTTCAAAATTGCTTTGATGATGCCCTTTAATACCAATGAGATCACCACTTTGCCCGAAAAAAATCAATCCATTAAAACCGCCATCGAAGATTTTCCTATTTTCAATTTTTTCCAATTTTATCAAAGCACCTTATTAGCATTAGAAACATTAAAAGACAAAGGATTACATATTGAATTATATGTTTATGACATCACCGACAATTCTTCGTCTATTGATCAACTTTTGCAAAATGAAACGCTGCCTCAAATGGACTTAATTGTAGGATTATTATACAAAGATCCTTTCTTTAAAGTGGCTGATTTTGCACGAAATCATAATATTTCGCTCATTAATGTAAACTCTGTAAGAGATGAACTTGTGCAAGGATATCCCAACGTTATAAAAATGATGCCGCAACGTTCCAATTTTGCTGTTTCTGTCGTTTCCGTCTTACCCGACACCGCACAAACTTTCAATTTAATGATTGTTCAAAAAAAAGATTCCATCTTTTCCATAATTGATCAAGAAATTAAAAACGAATATTTTAAAAAATATTCATTAACAATCTATGATTCTACTATTTATAGCAATTATAATGTTACCAAAAAATTAAAAACCGATCGACCTAATTACATTATTGCATTGAACAATAATACAGCTTCTATTATGGATTTACTACGAATTTTGGACAAACAGAAAAATGATCACGAAATTCGTATCATCGGATATCCCAATTGGGACAACATTCCAACTTTAGACGATAACCATCTGCAACATTTAAATACCATTTTTTCATCACCCTATTTCATTGATTACAAAGACGAACATGTTCTTCATTTCATTCGCAGTTTTCGAGAAAAATATAACGCAGAACCTAACCGATGGGCTTTTCAAGGCTATGACATCATCTCCTATTTTGTGGAAGGATTGGCAAAATTTGGAAAAGATTTTATGAATTGCAGTGAACACATTGATTATCAACCAATGTCGAATGATTTCGATTTCAAAAATCAACCCAATGACGGTTTTATCAATCAACATTGGAATATTTATACTATCGAAAATTTTGAGCCAAAAAAATTACATTAAAATATTAATTTACAATATTTTATATTAAATATTTTCTACAATCATTAACAACATTTTTAACATTATGAATTGGATCCTATTTGACGATTTACATCGCAATGAACTTTTACCTTTAGTGTACACACGCCCGATGGCAGATATTAGAATCGGAATTTTGACCATCCGCCAAAAATGGGAACACTATTTACAAACTACAACATCAACATTAACAGAACATTATCTTCGCGAAAAATTCCCGCTTATCAAATCGGATGACAATTTTTTCATCAATGGGTCGATTTTACCTACAACAGCACTTGTTGAAGAAATTAAAAATTTGAAACGAGACGAAGCATTAATCCAAGGTGAAACATTGATTGCCATGCGATTAACAACAGAAGATATTTGGCAACCGACTGAAAATTCCATCGAAACCAAGTCGAAAATTACCAAAATTGAGCATACTTGGGATATTTTTGCCAAAAACCACCAAGCCATTGTAGACGA
>JAQUSR010000070.1 GCA_028710155.1 Bacteroidales bacterium
GCCTCTATTCCGCCGGCAGCCAAAACTTTTTCTATTGCCTATTTTAAAAATAATGCATCTTTGGTGGAACCCACAATGGCGCCAGTTTTGACCGATGCTTTGATTAACAGAATGCTGAACCAGACACGATTGGCACAAGTAGATCTCAATGGCGATTTGGATTTTCAGGGCATCATTACCGCTTATCAACCTTCACAACCGATTTCTGTAGTCGATCAAGAAACAACGGCGCAAAACCGAATGACTATCACCGTCAAAGTCACGTTTGTCAATAAGGTTGATGAAAAACTGAATTTTGAAAAAAGTTTCAGCCGCTATATGGATTATAGTAGCGATTTAGATGTAAGCAGCATTCAAGATCAATATATTTCCGAAATTGCCGAATTGTTGGTTGAAGATATTTATAACGAAGCCGTTGCCAATTGGTAAAAAGTATGAATAAACAAGAATTTTCCGAATTTCTACAAAAAGGCATGATGCCTACCGAAACAATGCTTCCGCAAATAGAAAAAATGGCAGAAGATTTTCCTTTTTTTCAGTCGGCACAAATGCTGTTGGCTGTTGGAAAAGTTTGCTATCAACCGTTGCAGTTTCAAAAGCAATTACCTGAAATTGCTATTCGTGTTTCCGACCGCCGTCAGCTGAAATATTTAGTGTTGCGTGCCACACAACAGAAACCACTTTTCGATCCGCCTCAACCTTCCGAAAAAGTAGCTCAAACTGAAAAATTGATTCATGTGTTAAATGATGAAATTTTGAGCGAATCTCAAGAATCGGACGAAACGCCTTCGTCATCAGTGGCAACGCTTACGGCTTCTTCTATTCCTTCATCGTATGATATTACCAAATTATATGTTGATAATACAATATCAAACACGTTAGATGAGAAATTAGAAAATTTTGAACATTTTTTACAAAAACATCGTTTGCCTGATGCCGAAAACACCGATTTTTATAAAGCTGATAATTGGGCAGAAAAAAGTATTTCAAAAGAAAAAATACCGGCAAGTGAAACATTAGCAAAGGTTTACGAAAAACAAGGGCATACCGATGAAGCTATTAAAATTTATAAAATTTTAATGTTGCAAAATCCGGAAAAAAGTAGTTACTTTGCAGCCATCATTGAAAAATTATTAAACGTTTAATATTCAATAATATGTACACATTATTTTCGATTTTAATTTTGATTGTTTGTGTTTTGTTAGCATTCGTTGTGTTGGTTCAAAATTCAAAAGGCGGTGGATTAGCTTCAAGTTTTTCGTCATCTAACCAATACATGGGTGTTCGCAAAACTGCCGACTTTTTGGAAAAAGCAACATGGACATTATCCATTTTATTATTGGTTTTCAGTTTAGCTACGGTGTTTTCTATTCCGAGACATCAAGGTGAAGATAATACAACTACCAATCAAAAAGTGGAAATGATTCAATCGGGCGCACAAGAAAAAGCTGCACAACCGATGGATAGCTATACACCTCCACCGGCAGCAGAAAAAGAATAAATAATCAACATCGAAAAAAATATCGAGTTCGATTTTTTTTTATTTATCGCTGTCTGATAAATATTTTTTGATCGTAAAATTTAGGGCTGTCATTTGTCAGCCCTTTTTAGTTACTTTAAGTCTGTCAATAAATAAATGTAACGATGCGAAAGATCTCCATTTTAGCAGACAGACGTCTTATTGTTGGTAATAAAATTGCAAGAGCCATCAAAATACATCTACGAAGAAAGGTCTAATGCCGTCAAAATACAGTTTTTTGTGACGCTCATAGTACAGTTGCTGTTGAAAGTTCTAAACACAAAAAAAGCGGAATGTAATATTCCGCTTTTTGTATAGAAAAAATTTAGTTTCCTATTTTATGGTTCTTACTGTTGTATTTTCATTAATCCAACAACCGACTCTGTAGCTCATTCCATCAGTATAATCGTGAAAGAAAGCACGTTCGCTGGTGGGAAAATATTGACGGTATAACGATATTTTTTTGTCGCATTCATCGGCGATAGACGGATCGATGCGTTTAGCTTCAGAATATTTATCGACAGCAGCCCAAAATACGGCTTTTTTGGCAATTTCATCTTCGTCGCAAACATTGCTGGATGCAGCATATAAATCACCGATAAGCATCAAAGGACGTCCATCATTAGGTCTGAATTTTAACGAATTACGTGCGTGTTCGCGGCCAGAGCTCAATTTGTTTTGATGTAAGCATACTTGTGATAATAACAATTCGGCGTCGGCTTCTAATTGCAAGTTATCTTCACTTTCGTTTTCATTATTCATTTCAATGACATCTATAAGTGATTGATGCGCTTTTTCATACTCTGTGTTACGAATATAGATTTTTGCCATCAAATAAGCAGCTTCAATAGTGGGCTCGAGCTTATAAAGGTTTTGAGTGGCATGCAAAAATAAATCGCTGTCGGTACATTTGTTTTTATCTAATGTAGAAGTGATTTTTTTCAAAGTTTCTAAATCGTTGGGATTTTGGTCAAATTTTGGTTGAAAAATGGAAATCAAGTCTTCGCAAGAAGCAAAAGGTTCAAATTGTTGTTCGATTTGCGTACGAATACCATACCATTTTTCCAACATTTTTTGGTCTTCGGCTGCCAAATATTTTTTAATTTTTCCTTCAATAATGACACTCAAACGATCGTAATTTTCAACAATCAATACTTTTTCTGCTTTATTAGCGGCAGTCATTCCAATGGTTGCCGAGAAAAAATAAATGACAGCATTTTCGTTGGCATCAGCTTCGTCAATATCAATTGATTTTTTGGCAGCTTCATAAATAGTTTCAATACGCTCTGGTGCTACCACAAAAAGTTCGGCTGCTTTACGCCACATAATGTTGCCGATTTGAGATTTGCCTTTCGACATCGGAAAATATTCGGCACGCATATCAAACAACATGGCTATAGTGTCGATATATTTTTCTTTCAAGGTTGCGTCTTTTTCAACATTAGCAAAATATTTCATAATGGCAATACCATCCAAATACAATCCTTCGCGTGACATGGGGCAATTTTGGATGCAATAACGCCATGGTGCAACAATATGCTGAATCATTTCAGCATTTTGATAATCAGTAGCTTTCCATTGTTTAAAAGATTCTGTATATAACGAAATGTTGGTTTTGCAGGTCATTTCGTCATCACCATATTTTCCGACTTGTGCTCTTAAAGAAGAGGCAGAAATCATCGCACCTATACATAAGATTGCGATACTGTTTTTTAAAACATTCATATTCATCTTTTTTCTAGTTTTTATTGCAAAATAAATCAATTTTAGATTTTTAACGAATTATTTATTCTTTTATTCTATAAATATTTTCTTTTAAGGAACCACATTTCACTTAAGGCTACTCCGATTCCTACTTTGAAAAATGTTTCTTGAATCAAATCATTTCTGGTAGTGCCTAACCATCCACCTTCGAGATGTAAATTAATTTTTGTTTTGGATCGTGAAATGGGTAATCCTATGCCGGCAGTAAAAGCATATTCGTTGATGTTTACGTTGTTAATCGTATAAATTTTTTGTCGTGTTCTGAATCCAAGGCGATAAGCAATGCGACTGCCGTATTTCGACATAGGAAGATGACTTGGTATAAATTCTCCTCCAATATTCACCACCCATAAATCAGATAAATCTTGCGTTTTTCCGTCAATTTTGTAACTCGACCAATTAGTCCACGAAACATCGGCTCCTACCATGAAATTACCCTTTTTCTCAAACGTAAAGCCTATCATCAAATCCATGGGATAGGATAAATCTTTGTCAACAGAACTAAAGGTAATGGTGTCTAAATCGGTTCCGCTTTCGTTATATCCGTCCAACATTGTTGTTGCCAATGCATCAACCGTTGCACTTACTTTTTTGGCAAAGCCGTAGGTGGCTCCAACCGTCAATTTATATTTCGATTGGATAGTGGTCATATATTGTATTCCGGGACGAAATGTAAAATCATGAAGGTAAGTAGTATTCATGACTTTCAATGTACGCATGTAGGCTGAATCAGGGAAATAAATCATTCGATAATTATCAATATTTCCAAACATATAATTGATATTCAATCCAATGCAGAAATTTTTGGATAATTTAAACGAGTTGCCCCAATAAACACGACTCGTGGCGCCATCTGCCCAAAATGAACGGGCGGTATTGACTTCTTTTTCAACTTCTTGTTGGTTGAGATCGTAACCCACAGCACTAACAGGATTGATACCCAAACTCATACGCCACCATTTGACAACGGGAAAGCCAAATGTGATATAATTGATAGAACCGGATGTGTTTTGGGCAGTTCCCATATTGGAACGTTGCATATTATAAGAGCCTGTAACAGCAATGTCGAACAAAAAAGTTAGAGAATCGAAGGATGCATAAGAAGCGGGATTTGCAGGATTGATAACGCCCGATGTTTGAATACCTTGGCTGATGCCGCCCATAGAGGCACTACGTAAGTTGTATTGAGGAATAATTTCTCCAATGCCGAAACGAGAATAAGGCGAGTTGTTAGTGGTTTGTGCCGTTACCGAAAAAACTTGACACACAAGCCATCCGATAATCAAAAATATGAGCTGAAATAGTTTATTTATCTTCATTAAAATCAAGTATTTCCTTCAATCCAACCTGAACTAAATCAGGGTGTGCAAAGGTATTATTTTTTATTTCTTTTTGTAACATTTCTGCATCTCCGCCACAAAATATTACTTTCAAATCCGGATAACGTTTTTTAAAATCTTCAATTACGGCATCAATTTCTAAAACAGTTGCATTCACACAGCCTGCTTTGATGGCATCAATGGTAGTGTTGCCCAACAAACCGGTAGCAAATCCTGTTTCTACTAACGGAAGTTTTTCTGTAAAATTATGTACAGCTTGCAATCGCATATTGATGCCGGGTGCAATACCTCCGCCCCAATAGTTTTTCTGTGCATCAATAAAATCCCACGTCAAACAGCTGCCGGCATCGAAAACCAACAGCGGCGTATTCGGAAAAAGTGTCGCTGCACCGATAACGGCTGCTAATCGGTCGCTACCCAATGTTTGCGGTGTGGCATAATGGTTGAAAATCGGAACGGGCGTTTGGGCATTAAGCAGCAAACAGTGAAATTTTTCGTGAAACATCGGCATCATTTCCGGTAAAATATGTCGCACCGAAGATACAATGGCACGTGGCTTTTTATCTGAAAAATCTTGTAAAAACGATTCCAAAAAATCGTTCGTCACTTCTCTATTTCGATCGGTTTTCACACATTGGTGATTCATATAAGCAGCTATTTTCACCCACGTGTTGCCTATGTCAACAATTATTTGCAACATGATTTCAACGTATTGTTTTCTTTTCGAGCTCTTTCAAATATTAATCCTTCGGTTTTTCAACAAATTTTCGTAGCTCTCCGCTATAATTATTCCAATGCTTTTCAATTCGGCTTTTCATAAACTTAAACTTCCACCAAAAGAATAAACAGGTGGTCAGCATCGTGATGACAATTCCAAGAATACAACTTAATGTATAGTTCATGTTGATTCCTTGTGCATCGAAAAAGATGTAGGTAACCACCACGCTAGTCATAAACATCGCCGGAATGAGCGTAATCCAATAGCACTTGTTGCGGGTTGCCAAAAAGATGGTAAGACCCCACAATGTTACACAAGCTAACGTTTGATTCGACCATGCAAAATATTGCCAAATAGTTTCAAAACCGTCTTTGTCGGTCATGCTGTACCACATCACACAAAAGCTAACTAAAAACAATACGGCAGCCGTCAACAGTCTATTTCTGATTTTCTTTTGATTAATGTTGAAAAAATCGGCAACAATTAATCGGGCAGAACGAAAAGCGGTATCGCCCGAAGTGATAGCGGCTGCAACCACACCAATAATGGCAATGATGCCTCCAACGGTTCCCAACCAATTGGTGCTGATGGTGTTAACAATTACTCCCGGCGAAGGAATCTTTTCTCCATTGGTTACCAACCCGACTTCCGGATCATAAAAGAAATAGGTGGCTGCGGCTGCCCACACCAAAGCCACAATGCCTTCTACAATCATAGCTCCGTAAAAAACGGGACGTTCATATTTTTCGTTTTTGATACACCGTGCCATCAAAGGAGATTGGGTGGCGTGAAAACCGGAAATGGCTCCGCAAGCAATGGAGATGAACATCATCGGAAAGATGGGATTTTCAGTCGGATTCGGGTTTTTATTTTCTAATCCTTGCCAAATTTCGGGAAGTGCGGGATGATGAACAAAAATCATCACCATAATTCCTATTGCCATAAACATTAAACAGGCACCAAAAAGCGGATAGATGCGTCCGATGAGTTGATCGATGGGCAAAAGTGTTGCAAGAAAGTAATAAATAAAAATAATGACAATCCAAACCATGCCGTTCATGTTGGGAAAAGGTAAAATGTTTTCCAATAAAGCAGCCGGAGTGCTAACAAAGACGGCACCTACCAAAATCAGCATAATAATCATAAATGCCAACATCACTTTTTTGATAGTGTTGTTGAAAAACAATCCGTGCAACTGCGGCAAATTGATTCCGTAATAGGTAACAGAGATGGCTCCCGATAAAAAATCGTGAACACCGCCGGCAAAAATAGATCCTAATACTATCCACAAAAACGATGCAGATCCAAACATCGACCCCATAATAGCACCGAAAATCGGACCTACGCCGGCAATGTTTAAAAATTGAATCATAAACACTTTCCATGTTGGAAGAGGCACATAATCCACGTTATCACGACGAACATAAGCAGGCGTTTTTCGATTTTTATTGATTCCAAAAACGGTTTCTACAATTTTTCCATAGATAAAATATCCGGCGATTAAAGCGATTAAGCAAATGGTAAAAGAATACATAATGGATGAAAATAATTAAAGGAGAAAATATATTGAATTTATTAATGCTGAATAATTAGTCGTTGTGATATGATAGACCCGTCTTTAGTCATCAGTCGGAAAATGTAAATACCGTTTTCATAACCTTGAACATCAATGATTGATGATTCTGTTATTTCCATTAACTCTCCTAAAATATTATAAATCATTACTTTTTGGAAATTATTATGTTCAATCATTACTTTTTGACGGGCGGGATTGGGATATATTACCAATGCGGACTGATTTTCATCGATGTTGTTGAAAATAAAACTATGGGTAACGGTTTCAGAGGCTTCGGAAATGCCTTGCTCGCAGACTGTTATCAACGTATAATTATAGGTAACGTTGGGTTGAATATCAGAATCTTCAAAAGTGGTTTCTGTGGAAGTGCCGATGAGAGTTTCGTTGCGGAAAATTTGGTAAGAAATAGCAGATGAAATGTTATCCCATTGAAGCGTAAACAACAAATTCTCAACGTCTCCATTGTCAGAAACGATAAGATTAGAAGGAGGATCGCAGGGAGAAATTATGGTGGTGCATTCTGTGTTTGAAAAATCTGATTCACCATTTTCACAAACGGAGGTGATGGCAAAACAATAGGTGGAATCGTATTCTAATGGAACGATGTTTTGAGAAAAATTTGAAATAATATAAGAACCTTCTTCATTGGTTGTTGCCACTAGCGTGTATTCATTGTTATGTACCCGATATATTTTATATGTTTCAACCATCGGCATCAAATCCCAATTCAATAAAACTGCCGGTGCGATAGAACTTTCATTATCAAACGACACCGAAAAACCAGTGGGAGTAACACATTCAATGGGCGGATTTTCACATTGATTATCGAAAGAGAAGAATGTTCCGCTCAAAGATTCTGCATTATTGCATGCAAAAAGTTGTTCGCCTACACCGTTGAAAATTGAAAATGAACATTCGTTGTCCCAACTGCCGCCGGTCCAAACGCAATTAATCATCCCTTGTGGCAATGCTAACGATTCTGTTGCAGTTGATCCGTTGAGAATGGTAACAGAAGCTGCTTCATTTCCGGTTTCATCCAAAAAACTGATGGAAGCACCGTTCCATCCGTCTCCATAAGAATCGTTTAATTCGACTGAAACGGGGCAAAATGGTCCGATACCCACCATTTGAGTAGCCGTAGCGCCGTTTCCTGTTTCAGTTACTGCATATATAATATAGGTATATCCGCCAAATTGAGGAATAGTGTTATCCGTCCAAGAAGCGGCTGCTCCGATGGTCGGATTGGCAATGGAATGAATTAATGTTCCGTTTCTCAAAATTTCGATGGATGTGATCGATGTAAGCGGATTTCCATCTAATGATTGCGATGGATTGGTCCAATTCAACGTTGCAGCAAGTCCGTAGTTGGGAGCAGGAGTAATAGTGAAATTGGCAGGTGCTTGTGCCATAGCATTGATGACAGCATTCGGAATCATATTAAAAATTCCGGCTTGCCATGTATTGAACTGATATTCTGTAGAGGTGGGGTTCAAAGCATCAATGGCATAATATCCGTTGTCTCTGCCGTTCCATCCCCAATTGAAATGGAAAAAGTCGTTTTCGTCATAACCATCACAAACGAAAGCATGTCCACCGGCACCGTTGTCATCTTGTGCGCAATAATACACCGGATAACCTATGTCGAAACTCTCTTTTAGCTTATTTTGCCATTGCACCAAACTATAATTATCGCGATTGCAATAATCCATGTCATCACCAAAATTAAAATGCGACACCATCGCTTCCGGAACATCGTTGGAATAGGCACCGCTTCCGTCGTTTCCATACATCATATCTACAGCCACACCACAATGCCACTGCAACTGAGCTACAGCAAAAATTTCCTCTTCGCTGCTGGTTGAATCCAAATGATCGGGCATGATGGAATAATTGTAGGTGGTTGTTCCATAATTGACGTTTTGTTGCGGATAGCCGGAAGGTGAATAAGAATGTGTTCCTGAACCGTTGACGGGCTGTCCCCAAAATTTGATAATCTGAGCCATTGCTGTTGCTACACAACCGGCATAAACATGTCCGCAGTTTCCTTCCGGATCTTCGGGACACAACGAATTGTAGTAACAGTTTTGATGCCAAGTTAAAGTACCTAACAAGGGTTCAACTGAGCGATTGACTTTTGTTGAAAATCGATTGTCTTCCATATCATTCCATTCTTGTAACGTCTTTTGGTGAACAATTTGATTTTCAATTGCATAAATGATGGATTGTGTATAAGAATTTAAATAAACAGACATATTTTCAGGAATATCGTTACAATCGAAACTGCTTTCGGTTGAGTAGCCTAAAATGGGTTTGGCTGCATCATCAGCAGAAACAATGACAAAACCTTTATCAGCGATATTGAAAATGTAAAAACAGGTAACCGTTTCTCCTTGTGATGTTTGCATCTCTTTTTGATAGGCTAAACGACAATTAGAAAAGTTCTTTGCAATGGATAAATCGGTGTTGTGTTTTAAAAAATTCATACCGACTTTGAGGGCTCGATTTTGATCTACCGGATTTCCATAAATTAATGATACAGAAAAAACTATGATGATTAAAAGGATAGTTTTTAGTGGTTTGTTAAAAATATTCATCTTATTGTTTTATTTTGAAATGAAGTTGCAAAGGTATATCTTTTGAAAGCCGATTTTAAAATTTGTTTCATTTTTTGTCAATTTTTACCATTTCATATAACGCTTTTAATGATTATAATGTATTTTTGCACCCTCAAAATAATCTATTATGACATCACAACGACAACGATTCATCGTTTTATTATTTTTCGTTTTTTCGATATCTTTTTTACAATCACAAAACGTCATTCATCAAAAACTTCACGATAATTGGACGTTTAAACAAGTGCGTGGCAGTTGTTGGTATCCGGCAACGGTTCCGGGCGTTGTGCATACCGATTTAATCGATAACGGCATCATCGAAGATCCCTTTTTTCGGCTCAACGAGCGGGGCGTGCAGTGGGTGGATAAAGAAGATTGGGAATATAAAACCTCTTTTTCGGTTAATTCACAACTTTTACAAAAACAAAATATTGAATTGATTTTTTCGGGATTGGATACTTACGCAGACGTATATTTGAACGATAGTTTGATTTTGCAGGCAAACAATATGTTTCGGTCGTGGCAAGTGAATGTCAAAAATTTGTTGAAACGCGATAATAACGAATTGCGTGTCTATTTTCATTCGCCTTTAAAAATCGATATTCCAAAATTCGATGCTCTTGATTTTCAATATGAAACCGGAAACGACCAATCGGAAAACGGTGGTGTATTTAATAAAAAAGTCGGCATTTTTGCTCGAAAAGCAGGCTATCACTACGGTTGAGATTGGGGTCCGCGGTTGGTTACAAGCGGAATTTGGCGTCCGATTGAACTGATGGCTTGGGACGAAATTCGTATTGAAAATGTTCAATATGTCCAAAAAGTTGTAACAGATAAAAAAGCTGAAATAACAGCCATTGTTCAATTTGTAGCTAAAAATTCGGGCGAAGCCGTCGTTACAATTCAGAATAACGAAATGGCTCAATTTTGGTCGAAAAAGGTTCAAGTGCAAAAAGGTGTTAATAAAATGGAGATTCCCGTCGTCATCAACCATCCGAAATTGTGGTGGTGCAACGGTTTGGGCGAAGCACATCTCTATTCGTTTACAGCCAACGTTTCGAAAAATGGCAAATCGGACAGCAAAACCGAAAACATCGGCATTCGCGATTTGCAAGTCATTCGTGATAAAGATGAATTTGGAACCACCTTTTATTTTCGACTCAACGGCGTGAATGTATTCATGAAAGGTGCCAACTACATTCCACAGCACAGCTTTTTGACAGAGGTAACCGATTCAATGTACGAAAAGACTATTTTGGATGCTGTTAATGTGAATATGAATATGTTGCGAGTTTGGGGCGGCGGTATTTATGAAAATGACATTTTTTACGATTTGTGCGATAAACATGGTATTTTGGTGTGGCAAGATTTTATGTTTGCGTGCGCTCTCTATCCGACCGAAGGCGAGTTGTTGGAAAACGTGCGACAAGAAGCCGTCGAAAATGTGATTCGTTTACGTAATCATCCCTGTTTGGCACTTTGGTGCGGCAACAACGAAAACTCGGCTGCATGGTTTGGCTGGGGCTACAAAAAACAATATGAAGCGTTGGGTAATGGCATTGCCGAAAAAATTTGGAAACAATTTTACGATTGCTTTTTTGTAACACTTCCCGAAGTTGTAAACAACTATGATACACGTTTCTATTGGCCCTCATCACCCTTTAATGGCGATCCGTTGGCAAAACCCGAAACCGGCTTACCCGAATGGAATCCCAACGGAGACGGTCATTATTGGGGCGTGTGGCACGGCAAAGATTCTATCGCTAATTATAATAAGGTGCGTTGCCGATTTATGTCGGAATATGGTTTTCAGTCGTTTCCCGAATTTCAATCTGTGTTAAAATATGCTCCGGAATCGCGAGACCACGACATTTTTTCGGAAGTGATGATGTCGCATCAACGAGGCGGAAAACATGCCAACGGATTGATTGAATGGTATTTGGAAAGTGAATATCGGAAGCCGAAAGACTTTCAAAGTTTTTTGTATTTAGGGCAACTTTTGCA
>JAQUSR010000071.1 GCA_028710155.1 Bacteroidales bacterium
CCCATAGGATACTCCACCGAAATCGTAAGGGTCAGCGTCTGTTGCAGCAGGTGTTACCGTAATGTAAGACGTAATATCGTGTCCTTTAACATCAATGATACAATTTTCTAATACCGGATAATATGCATATAATTTTTGATACAACTCAGGAGTAACTAAAGATGCAGATTCAGGATTTTCAATATGAATTTTTGCAGTTTCTTCCATTAATGAAGAAGGTCTGTAGGCAACTGTAATAGGAATACCATTCATTAATTCTTCACCTGTGACATAGTAATAAGCTAAAGACATAGGATCATCTGTTGCTGGATCTAAACCTAATCTTGGAGCTGCTTCGTTCCAAACTTGGTTGAATAATTCAGTGTAAAAACTGATTCTTGCAGGATAGATAGGCATTCTTTGTCCATGACGGAATTGTTCTACATAATTCGATAAAAATACTTGATCATCTCCGTAAGAATCATCTGCCATTAAAATAGCTAACTCTGCGTAAGTAAAATATTGATTAGGATTCAAATTTTGTCCAGAGATAATATAAGTTCTTTCTATTGATGTAGAAGGCATATATACAGCACCAAAATCATAAGCAACACTAGCGTCATTAGGCGTAATCGTAATCACCGGTACATCATTAGTTCCACAACCGGTAACGGCAATTTTAGCATTGTGAACTAACGGATAGTTTTCATAAATAGTATAAACTAATGGATTGGTTGTTTGCCATCCGATAACTAATGAAGCATCTTTTGGATCTTCAATTTCCATTTTTGCACTATCACATGCACCAACAGCTGATGGATGATAGGTTATAACGATAGGAATACCAGCATTTAATTCAGCACCGGTTACATAGTAATTATTTAATTGACGATAATCACCGGTGATTCCCAAATTATGTGAAGCTACATCCCAAACTCCATTAAACAATGCATCGTAATTAGCAGGAATAACGCTCCAAGCAGGTACAGCTTTTTCAAAATTTTGAATATAATTAGATGGGAAAGGATTTCCGGCAGGAACTAAACCATTATCGTTCATTAACGGTAATAGCTCTGCATAAGTAATGATTTTATCTGCTGGTAGATTGAAACCCTTAACAATATATACAGCCGGTGGTAAAGCGGTATCTTGGTAATAAACATTACCAAAGTTGTAATATTCGCAAACGTTGCAACTTGTAGGAATTATAGTGATAGAAGCATCTTCTTCGTTCAAAACTGTTACATGGAAACTCATTATTTCTGTTTCTCCACAGCCATAGCTTCTTCCATATACAGTAATCTCACCGGAAACAGCCAAATCTGTTACATATAATGTAACTGATTGAACATCTGTCGTATCATTGCTTAAGAATAACCAACCTTCTGGAACATCCCAAATGTATTCATCAATATTAAAGGCATCTAATACAGCATAATGTTGTGTTTCACCACTATATACATGGGTTGAACCAATGATATTACCAATTGTAGGAGCTTCTGAAATAGAAAGTTTTAAAGTCCAAATACTATCACATCCGCTTGTTAGGGTAGCATCATAAACAACAACTGAATCATAACCAATTGGAATACCTGCCAAATTAAATACCATATCAGGATCAGGTCTTGTCCAAGTAAATGTTGCATTATCAGCACAAGCTTTAACTGAATCCACTTGATTATAAGTGGGTTTTGCAGATAAGTATAATTTGTAAATGCTATCGCATTCATCAACAGTTTTTAAAGAATCAGCAAAATAGTGAGTAACAATCGGTTTATTATTTTCTATTCTACTATAAAGTTTTGCAAAATCAGGAGTTTGAATAGGTCCAATCAATGTATATGATTTTGGAGTTAATAATGAATCACTTGGAATTGTAATACCTTGATAAGTATAATTTCCATTTTCACAAATCGTATCATATTTAATTGGCAATACATCTACAGAAATTTCCATTGAATCAATACAACCGAACCCACTTGTAGCAATTACTTTAAATGTATAAGTAGTCGGAACAAACAATACATTGGGTTGGAATGTCAATGTGAAAATAGTTGAATCAACTGATGTGAATGCATAAGGATAATCAGAAGATGACCAAACATAATTAATATTTCCGTCACTTACAGAAGGATCAATAGAAACTTGTAATCTCATCACTTCTGATTCAGTATAAACATGAGAAATACACATTGGTGACAAAGTGTCGTTCACTTTGATCAATTCATCAATATTAATACCTCTTCCGGTACCATCTACTTGAATAATAACATTGTCAAAAACAGGATAATTGGTGTGATAGAAAATATAAGAAGGATCTGTTGGATCGGTTGGAATGATAGAAGATTGATCAGGATTAATGATACCCATTTGAGCATAAACATATTGAACTTCTTCCGGTTTAAAAGCAATTTCAAAAGAAATAGTATCCAATAATTCATCACCGGTAACATACCAATATTTTAAGGTATCAGGATTATCGGTTATATCTAAACCTAAATTGTGTGCTGCGTCATTCCATACATTAGCAAATAAAGCATCATAAAAAGCTTGGTTAGCAGCATATTTTGGTAATTCCGGTTTCAAAGTAACACCATCGGCTTGATAACGGAATTTTTTATCATAATTGGATGGGAAAGGATTACCTGCTAAAACAGTAGAAGAATCTGACATTAACGGCATCCATTCTGCATAAGTATAAGTTTCGTTACCCACGAATCCTATACCATAAACATCATAGCTAACATTTGCAGTGGTATCTCCAATACAAATATCACCAAAATGAGTGGTATCTTGATATTGTGGATCAACTTTAATGACAGGTGGTTTACCTTCACCTCTAACTGCGATAACTACACTATCAATAATTGGATAATCGTTATAAATAGCTTTTACAGTCGGGTTCGCTACAAAAATAGGATACTCATTCAAATCACGCGGATCCATCAAAACCATGTGTGCCGAATCAACAGAAACGGTACTTGTAGGTGTATAACCAATTTGAATATTAATTCCAAGACTTAGTTCATCACTTGAAACATAATAATACTTTAAGGTATCGGCTAATTCTACTTTTGAAGCGGCATTAGTAAATGCAGCGCCAAACATTCTTTTACCTGCTTCTCTTAACAAATATTCTGTGTCAAATAATACAGCGTGTCCCGGTTTCATAATCGACATTGGAACATCTTTTTTGAAGGTGGTTTGTAAATTAGTCCACGGAAACGGATCGCCAGTGGTATAATTTTCCCAAGACATAGAATCCATTAAAAGGAGTAATTCTACATAAGAAAATTCTTGAGCTAAACAAGTTGCACTTACCGAAGATGATTTAATTTCATAACTTCTTTCCGCAGCAGCATAATGTCCATAATATACTTCACCAAAATCGTGATATTGATAACCTGATTCATTAATATCATGTGGAGTTAAAGTTAATAAAGACGGTTGTGCTATACCTTTGGTTCCGATAAATACATTATGCATTTCAGGATAGTTAGCATATAAACTTCTGTAAAATGTTCTTTTAGGTTCCGGGAAATTCATCACTATTCTTGCAGCTGTAGCTTCATCAACGCTTAACATCCACATTCTAGCAGAATCCAACATATTAGGTGTTAAAGGTTCATAAGCCACTTTAACTGCTATAGTATCCAATAATTCTTGTCCGGTAACATAGTAATAAGCTAAAGTATCAGCAAAAGTTTTATCATGACTTTCATAAAATGAATTACCCAATAAATTAGTCACTACTGTTTCATAACCTTCCCACATACCCACGAAGAAATCGTGAAGATCAGTAGTGATAGGCAGTGGAGTAGTTTTTTTGAATTTATTAACATAATTTGAAGGGAAAGGATCTCCTGATAAAATAGCTGTTGAACTATCAGCCATCAAAACAGCTAATTCAACATAGGTAAAGTTTCTGTCTGTTTCGAGACCGTTTCCATAAATTTTATAGGTAATAGAATCACTTACACAACCGAAAGGAACGCCTTCAAAAGTATGATAACCATCGGCATCCAAAGAAATATCTGTTGTTAAAGAGATGGATGACTCAATAGGATTACCGATAGTAGCAACTCTCACATTTTCAAATACAGGATAATTGGCATATATTTCATAAATTGCTGTATCATATGCGCTTGCAAATTCATGAAGTAAGTTTTGAATGGCAGAAGCATTATAAGCTTCATGCACAAACTGCATACGAGCAGAGTCAATCACTGCTTCTTTGATAACAGCCGGAGAATAAGAGGATACCTTATAAGCAGCACTTGGTGTATAAGCTACTTTAAAAGAGATACCCGCTTCTAATTCAGCAGCACTAATCCAATAATATTGTAAATCTTGATAAACATGTCCTGCCGTAGATCCCCAAATTAAATCAGCAGCTGTATTAAAGGCTCTTTGAAAATATACATTATAAACAGAATCATCACCTGATAAATCATACGGTGAAGCTACGGCTGTTTTATCAAATCTGTTAATATAATCTGAAGGAAAGAAATTTCCTGCAGGCACCATACTATTATCCGCCCATAAAACGATCATTTCAGCATAAGAGAAGATTTTTCCCGGCTCCAATCCGATAGCTTTGATAGTATATTCAACAGAATCAGAAACATAACCGAAATAGGTAGAATCGCAAACATAATAACCCTCTGTAGTTAACGGCATAGGCGTTGATTCCATAAAAAGGACACCCGGCTTTCCGTAACCGATAACCATAATGTTGATATCTTGTACATCAGTGAATTCAGAACTTTTTATTTGAGGATAATTATTATAAAGTGCATAAGCTGCAGGATAGGTTGATAGATAACTAGCAATAATTGGTGTTGTTTGAGGATCTTGTGAAGTAATCACCAAAGAGGCGGTGTCAGCAGCATGAATTGAAGGAGGTACGTATATAAAATCAAAATCTACACCGGCTTCCAAATCTGCTTTCGTTAAATAATAATGGTATAATTCGGCAACATCAGCACCTGGAATTAATTGTTGAATATTTCTTGTTAAAACATCTGTGAAAAGTTGATCATAAGCAGTTGTGGTAGCCATAGGAGTCGCTTGATAAAATTTATTCACCAAGTCTGTTAAATGGAAAGGATTATTAGCATTTGGTAGAAGTAATGCCTTCGTATTTATTAATAGGTATAATTCGGCAAAAGAGATGATATTTCTCGATCCGAGACCTTCTGCTCTTAAAACAGCGGGAATCGTTGCTTGATGTCCATAATATACAGAATCGAATGAAAGAGTAATAGTTTCCAAATTGGCACAATCAATCGTAATAAAAGGTTCTTTTCCCCAACCTTTTAAACTTACAGTGGCATCACCTATAGATGGATAAGCAGGATAACCATTTGTACCCATAAAGTAATAATACACTTTCTTTTTCAAAGGATCCGGTTCGTAAGCAAGAGCTGTAACAGCATCACACAATGCAGGGGTTTCCACTATAAATTCAGCTTCGTCAATAATATAATTTTTATTGGACGGGGTATATCTAAAAGTAAAATCAACACCGGCTTCAATTTCAGCACCGGTTACATAAAAATATTGTAAAGTGTCCACATCATAAACACCATTTGTAGCGAAAAGCATTCCTTCTGTACCGGACGTTGCCCAAGCTTGCGCAAATAGTTGTTGGTACATAGCAAAATACTCAGGAGTAACTGCTCCGGCCAAAGAGCTTGATTTATAAAACACATCTTTAAAATCATTGATAAACAATCTTTGTCCGGCTTTGTCAAAACCCTCCCACGATGGGCTCATTAACATAGACAACTCGGCAAAAGTATAAATTTTTTGACGATCTGCATCTGTTACATCACCCGAAAATTGTAGGGTATAGGTAATGGCGTTGGTTGAAACGGTTCCATAATAAACCGTATCGAACGACGCAACCCCCGACTCAAGCGGTTCGTTGGTTGTGATAATTAAATTCACACCTGTCGGCAATGGAGCCGGTGTGATTTTTAAACTCATGAAGTTAACAACATTGTTGTTGAAAGCAACGTTGTTTACCTCGGTGGGGTTCGCTTTTAAAGCCATCAATCCGAACGTCATCAGTACAAACAAGACCATCAACGCTCTTTTGGTAAAAACTTTTTTCATAAATTTTACTTTTTTTAATTCTATTTTTCTATTATCTTTATTTCGACTTAGTTTAACCTTCCACTAAAAAAACTTTTTTTATCACATTTATGGATGCGTACATCCTTTTTTGGGTTGTTTTTTTGTTTTTCATTTTCATTATTCCTTTTTAATCATAAAAAAATACGCTCTTTTTGTACATAACAATAACCAAATAACGTCAAAATCAATCAAGATTTTGACTATTTTTTAAACCAACTTTAAAGCAAAAATGCTTCATATACAATAACATAAGCGACAAATAAATTTGATTTTTTTACAAATTTACGTTTCCACTTTTAATTGCAACAAAAGTACATATTTTTGAAACACTAACAAGTTGAATTAAAAAAAATTTTTTTTTATGTTTTTTTTACGAATAATGCGTCTCTCTCATTTTCTACATTTTGTAATAATAGTCGCTATTTCCCATCTTTTAGTAATAATCATTGACAAAAAATATTTGAAATCATCGAAAAAATCTCTTATAAAAAATAAAAAAAATCGTGGTTCAAATCAAAAATTTTTTACACCTTTTATTATATATTATCCATTTATTTTATCGTCTATTCAGAAAGTAATAATCAACGATGATGTCATATTTTTTAATTGAATGAAAATATTTTTAGATCCATTTTTTTATAAAATGAAGTTTGATGATAGTCGATCATATTCTCTTTTTTTGACAATTATTTCAAGGATGATTATTTCACGTTTTGCTTGTGCTATTTTTTTGATAATGTTTTAAAAAATTGAATAAAAGAACTACCAAGATTGGATTATCAGTAGTATAAAAAATGTATTCTGGAAAATGATTTGGATTATCGCAGATATTATTTTAACTTATAAGTATAACACTCCGTTTGAATCATTGTTAGCCATCGGATCATCTCTTTTTAGTGATTGATACCTGAGAAATCTAACAAAATTACGTATTTCACCGATCAGCAAAAATGTTTTTTTACCAAAAATCGCTTTATCTTTGCCGTCCTTTTTGACTTTGCGGTTGGTGATTTTTTGATGCTTGATGATCAAGAAAAATGATGGTGACCCGTTCGATTGTTTTTGTGTTGGAAGTGAAGGCGATACCAACTTCTTTTGTTAAAAGCCAAATTGTTGAAAGATAAATTTTTAAAAAATAAATGTATGGCAGATGTATTTAATCCCAATCAATTGGTGCAGTATTTGGATAAACCTGCATCCGATTTCACAAGAGACGATTTGATTCGTTTCATCGAAGGCAACGAAATTCAATTGGTGAACTTCAGATATGCCGGTGGCGACAACCGCTTAAAGACTCTCAACTTCGTAATTAATAGTCGCAAACATTTAGAGAAATTTTTGACCACCGGCGAGCGTGTTGATGGATCAAGTTTATTTAAAAATATTGGTGCCGGAGCCAGCGATTTGTATGTGATTCCACGTTATCGCACAGCTTTTGTCAATCCTTTTTCTGATATTCCAACGTTAGAAGTCCTTTGTTCGTATTACGACCGTAACGGACAACCTTTGGCAACAGCACCCGATAATATTTTACGAAAAGCTAACGCCACTTTAAAAGAACGTACCGGATTTGAATTTTACGGTATGGGCGAGTTGGAATACTATATTATCAGCGAGTTAGACAACAACTTTAAAGCAGCCGACCAACGTGGTTATCACGAAGCAACTCCTTTTAGCAAATGGAGCGAATTTTTGCATGAAGCTATGGTTGCCATTGCCGGAACCGGTGCTTTGATCAAATATGGCCACAGCGAAGTAGGCAATTTCATTGTAGGCGACAAAATGTATGAACAAAACGAGATTGAGTTTATTCCCGCACCTGTAGAAGATGCCGCCGATCATTTGGTGATTGCAAAATGGATTTTACGTACCATGGCATGGAAATACGGTGTTGAATTGACTTTTGCTCCAAAAATCACTGAAGGAAAAGCCGGAAGCGGTATGCACATTCACACAATGCTGAAAAAAGGCGACCGCAATGCCTACGTTGATAAAGGCAATTTGAGCGATGTGGCTAAACGTGCCATCGCCGGCTTCTTGGATTTGGCTCCTTCATTGACTGCTTTTGGAAACACCAACCCGACTTCCTATTTCCGTTTGGTTCCGCATCAAGAAGCTCCGACCAATGTATGTTGGGGTGATAGCAATCGTTCTGCTTTAGTACGCGTTCCGTTGGGATGGCGTGGTAAAACCAATATGTCGAAAGACGCCAACCCGTTGGAAAGAAATGACAAATTTGACTTTTCAGATATGCAGACAGTCGAATTTCGTGCTTCTGACGGATCTGCCAACGTTTATTTATTGATGGCAGGTTTGGTTGTAGCAGCTCGTCATGGTTTAGAAATGAAAGATGCGTTGAAATTTGCAGAAAGAACCTATGTTACCGGAAATATTTTCGATAAAGAACATGAAAAACAGTTGGCAACATTAGCACAACTTCCGACTTGTTGTTGGGATTCGGCTGATGCGTTGATAAAACAACAACAAATATATGAACAATACGGTGTTTTCACTCCAGAAATGATTCAAGGTTTGACAACAGCTTTGAAAGCACACGACGATAAAAATATTCGTAAAGAGATTGAAAAACATCCCGAAAAATTAATGCAAATGGTTGAAACCTTCTTCCATTGTGGATAAGATGATGATTTTATCAATGAGCAAATCATTTTTTTCATATTTATAAAGGTTTTCATATTTTTTTATTAAGTCGTTGAAATTATTAGTCGTAATTTTGACGACTTTTTTCGTGTATCGTTTTCCCATTAGTAAAAACAACTACTTTTGCCAAAATTTTGAGAATGTGTGTGAAATTCAATAAATAATCAAACAAAAAATCATAAAAATATGGATGTTCGTATTCACGAAAGTTGGAAAAAGCTTCTTCAAGAAGAATTTGATAAAGACTATTTTCAAACATTGGTCAATTTTGTAAAAAGCGAATATGCCACCAAGACAATTTTTCCACCGGCAAAGTTGATTTTCAATGCTTTTGATTTATGTCCGCCCGAAAATGTGAAAGTTGTGATTTTGGGACAAGATCCGTATCACGGCGTGGGACAAGCGCATGGCTTGTGTTTTTCGGTACCGGATGGTGTAAAACAACCGCCATCGTTAGTCAATATTTTTAAAGAAATTCGTGATGATGTTCAAACTCCGATTCCCGTTTCTGGAAATTTGGAGCGGTGGGCGCAACAAGGTGTGTTGCTGCTTAATGCTACATTGACGGTGCGGGCTCATCAAGCCGGATCGCATCAAAAACATGGATGGGAAACATTTACGGATTCGGTCATTCAAATCATATCACAACATTGTGATCATGTGGTGTTTTTATTGTGGGGTGCTTATGCCGGACAAAAAACGGGATTGATTGATACTTCAAAACATTTGATATTGAAATCAGTACATCCATCACCACTTTCGGCATACGGCGGATTTTTTGGAAATAAACATTTCAGTCAAGCGAACGATTTTCTGTTGGCGTATGGCAAAACGCCCATTATATGGTAGTTGTCGATTTTATTCGATATCAATCGGAAATAATATAATTTTGCGGTCAAATTTTGGAGTATGTCAATTGTTGTTGAAAATGTAACGAAAATTTACGGAACACAAAGAGCCTTAGACCACGTTTCGTTTTCGGTGGAGCCGGGGGAAATTGTCGGATTGTTGGGCCCCAACGGAGCAGGAAAATCAACCATGATGAAAATCATCACCTGTTTTATTCCGCAAAACGAAGGCGATGTCACCGTATGCGGTTTCAACGTGAAAGAAAATCCGTTGGATGTCAAACGCTGTATCGGTTATCTGCCTGAACAAAATCCCCTATATTTTGAAATGTATGTTCGAGAATATTTGGAATTTATCGGACAATTACACAAAATTCCTAATTTCAACAAAAAAACCATCGACACCATCATCGAAAGAACCGGATTGGAATTGGAACAAAAGAAAAAAATCGGTGCATTGTCAAAAGGTTACAAACAACGCGTTGGTTTGGCACAAGCACTGATTCACGATCCGGAAGTATTGATTTTGGACGAACCGACTACGGGTTTGGATCCCAATCAAATTGTCGATATTCGCGAGCTCATCGTGGATTTGGGTCGTAAAAAAACCGTCATCCTTTCAACACACATTATGCAAGAGGTGGAAGCCATTTGCAATCGCTCCATCATTATCAACAAAGGAAAAATTGTTGCCGATGCTCCCACTTCCGAACTTTCGAGTTTGATCGGAAACAGCTCGATTTTGACAGTTGAGTTTAATGCCATTGTGCCGAAAAATAAGTTATTGGGAATTAAAGGCGTTGTAGATGCAGAAAAAGTTTCCGAAAAAATTTGGCAACTTACAACTACTCACGAAGATATTCGACAACGCGTATTCGATTTTGCCGTTCAAGAACATATTGCCGTTTTATCGATGAATATCGAAAAAAGAAAACTGGAAGAGGTGTTTCATAGCCTTACAAAATAGGTTTTCAAGTTGTTAAAATCGTTCAATAGTTGTTTTTCCCATTTTTTTGAATCTATCAATTGTAATCCGTAAAAACATGAAGTTTGAAGATAAACCGGAATTAATATCGGCATGTTTGCTACAAATTGAAACGCAAGCAAACGTCATAAAAAAGATGATGGACGAAGCGCAACAGCAGTCGAATGATTACGGTCAGCCGAAAGACCGCTACGATTCGTTTCGAACGAAGATTTTGCGACAACGCGATATGTATGCCAAACAATATCAAGTGCTTGTTGATCAAACAATTTTGTTGCAAAAAATTGCAGTAGATACACAAATGGATTGTATTCAATTTGGAAGTGTGGTTAAAACGGACAAAAGTCGGATGTTTGTGTCGGTGGCCATCGGAAAAATGGAATTTCGAGATGAGATGCTTTTTGTTATTTCTCCTTCTGCTCCGATTTTTGCTGCCATGGATGGAAAAAAAGTCGGAGAAACATTTGTTGTGAACGGAATGCAACAAAAAATCGTAGAGGTTTTTTAAATAAAATCTTATCAATCCATTAAAAATATCAAATACCATGATGACGGAAGAAATTTTCAAATCGTTACCTTTTGCAGTAACAGCCTGCGATATCGACGGAACGATTATTTATATGAATGAAAAATCGCAAGCCACTTTTTTGAAAAACGGCACGGGAAGTTTAATCGGGAAATCGTTGTTTGATTGTCATCCCGAACATGCTGTGTTGAAAATCAAAGAGTTATTAAAAAACGGAAATACGAATGTTTATACAATAGAGAAAAACGGACTCAAAAAGATGATTTATCAATGTC
>JAQUSR010000214.1 GCA_028710155.1 Bacteroidales bacterium
CTTCGCAAAGCCATTCATCGCACCCGAAAAGGCGATATTATCGTGTTTCACGACAGCGAAAAAGCTGCAAAAAATACGTTTTACGTCTTACCGCAATATTTGGAGTTTTTCTCTAAAAAAGGATATTCATTTGAAACCATTAACACATGCAACTCATAACCCGTCCATTTTCATTTTTTTCTCTCTTGGTTATCGTTCTGTTAATTATTGGATGTGCCCAAGAAATGGCACCCACCGGAGGAAGCAAAGACGAACAACCGCCCATTGCTTTAAAGTCAAAACCGAAAAACCAACAAACCCTTTTCTCCGACAAGTCGATTGCTATCACTTTCAATGAATTTGTCGTATTAAAAGATGCGGCAACACAAGTGCTTATTTCCCCTCCTATTTTGCCTAAACCCACCTTCTCTACAAAAGGAAAATCTGTGATTATCAATCTGAAAGATTCAGAACTACAACCCAATACCACTTACAACATTTTTTTTGGTGATGCCATTCAAGACCTCCACGAAGGAAACATTATTCCCGATTTTCATTACGTGTTTTCTACCGGATCAACAATTGATTCCTTGAGTTTACAAGGATCATTAATCAATGCTTTTGATAATTCACCTGTTGAAGGAGCCGCAATCATGTTGTATCTCAATGATAATGATACAATTCCGTTCGATTCTCTTCCTTACAAAGTGTTGCCTTATTACATTTGTCGATCACAAAAAAACGGCTCGTTTTATTTTAACAATTTGATTCAGAACGATTTTAAAATTTTTGCATTAAAAGACGAAAATCGTAATTTTTTGTATGATTTACCGGAAGAAATGATTGCCTTTTCAGATTTATTGGTACAGCCCTATTACATCAAAAATTCAATCAATATTGATAGTGCTCTCACAACCGATTCTACACTTCAAACAACTATTAAAACAGATTCTACGACAATTAACACAGATTCTACGACAACGACTTTAGATACAACAACCATTATTAATACAGAAATGTTGATGTTTAAAGAATTGGATTCTACCATAAAATTAAATGAAATCAAAATTATTGATACGGCTAAAGCACAATTTCTTTTTTCTTTTTACACCCAAAACGCCTCTTTCCGATTACTCCGACACGATTCATTACCCGTTGATTCTGCTTGGATGTTTCAAGAATGGAGCCGGAAAAACGATACATTAACAGCATGGTTTCCACAAAATATCAGCGATACATTGATCATCGAATGGAGTAACAATCAACAAATTATGGACACTATCACTGTTGCTTTAAAACAATCCAAAAACACAACCAAAAAAGAGAAAAAATCAGACAACGTAACTACTCCTTCAAATCCAATCAAAATCACATCTAATAGTTCCGGATCTTTTTCTTTTTTTAAAACACTAGTACTCTCTTTTTCAACACCTTTAACGAAATATAATTGGGAC
Source organism: Bacteroidales bacterium (assembly GCA_028710155.1). Classification (GTDB taxonomy): domain Bacteria; phylum Bacteroidota; class Bacteroidia; order Bacteroidales; family WRLA01; genus WRLA01. The sequence continues at coordinate 1,434 of JAQUSR010000214.1, forward strand.
AATGTCATTTTTACCGCCAACAAAGACACCGTGATTACGCCTCCGATTATATATCATCCCGAAACTCGAAAAGCTTTCGTCGACTATAGTTTCAAAGAACAAATCCCCTATTCTTTGGAAATTCCAAAAAATGCTTGTTTCGATATTTTCGGTCAAACCAACGATTCTACAAAAATTCAATTCATCACCGATGAATCATCACAATATGGCACATTAAAACTACACCTTACCATACCCGATTCAACGCCACCGATCATTTTACAGCTTTTATCAGAAGATGGAAAAACAATTTTTCAAGAAAAAATAATTCAGCATAGTCAAACCATCGATTTTGGCTATTTAGCACCAAAAAAAGTAAAAATTAAAGCCATTTTCGATGTCAATCAAAATGGAAAATGGGATACAGGCAATTATTTTTGGAAAATACAACCTGAATCAACCCGATTTTTTGAAAAATTGATCGAAATTCGTGCTTATTGGGATGCTGAAGAAAGTTGGATTCTTAAGTAAGCGGGAAGATCAAAATCTCTCAAAAAAATATTTCTTACTTTCACAAAAACGCCTTTTTTTTCCATTCTTTTTGTGTTTTCAAGGTTTTTGACAACCATTTTATGGAAAAACGCATCTTAAAAAATGAAGATAATTATTTGTAAAACAAAACCTTTCATTAGAATAAATTTTTTTTAAAAAAAAATCAAAAAGAATCCGAAAAAACAAAAAGTCTGTATATCTTTGCACCCGCTTTTTAGGAGGTCGTTTTTTCGACTTTTTATAAACAAATTATTGCGGAAGTAGCTCAGTTGGTAGAGCATAACCTTGCCAAGGTTAGGGTCGCGGGTTCGAGTCCCGTCTTCCGCTCAAAACTTGAAAAAGTTAAAGTTTTTTGAATAATTGAAATACTTTCGCCCGGATGGTGGAATCGGTAGACACGAGGGACTTAAAATCCCTTGGCAGCAATGCTGTGCGAGTTCAAGTCTCGCTCCGGGTACTCAATTTATTGCGGAAGTAGCTCAGTTGGTAGAGCATAACCTTGCCAAGGTTAGGGTCGCGGGTTCGAGTCCCGTCTTCCGCTCC
>JAQUSR010000072.1 GCA_028710155.1 Bacteroidales bacterium
AATATGAACGAAGTGATGAAAGTCATCAAAAACGAAAATTGGAATATTGTTCAACAAACATTTGATAATCAATGCGAAATTTGGATAAAAATTCGTCAAAGCGAATCCGATCGTCTTTCAAAATTGTTTGAAAATCTATCTTCTGTACGTGTTGAAATGATGAACACGCTTTAAAAGATTGTTTCGTTAAATCTCATTAATCATCATTTATGTATTCGATTGAAACCTGCTTGTCGCCTGCTTTGTGGGATGAACGAAAAATGCACTCACCCTTTACGGTGATCATAGTCGATATTTTTCGGGCAACCACTTGTTTTTGTACTGCATTGTATCATGGAGCCGCCGCCATTATTCCTGTAAACGATTTGGAATATTTGCAACAATGGCATCAAAAAGGGTATATCACTGCAGCAGAACGTGGCGGCAAAAAAGTAGATTTTGCCGATTTTGGCAACGATCCCAATGCTTTTATCACTCCGTTGATTGTCGGCAAAGAGATTGCTTATTCAACAACTAACGGCACTGTTGCCATTGAAAAAGCATTGCAAAGCGGTTGCCGATCGTTGGCGATAGCCTCCTTTTTAAACTTGTCTTCCATTGTCGATTTCATTGTTCAGCAATCGCAAAACGTGCTGATTTTGTGTGCCGGTTGGCAAAATCAATGCAGCTTTGAAGATACTTTTTTTGCCGGTGCATTAACAGAACGTTTATTGCAATATTCAACCTATGCAACTATGGATGATGCTACAAAAATGGCACTTTTTTTATGGGAAAAAGAGAAAAATCAACCGATGAAAACACTTGAAAACAATAGTTCTCATCTACATCGTTTGTTGAATTTGGGTATCACCAACACTTTGCCTTATGCCATTCAAGAGGATATTTGCCCTGTCGTACCGCGTTGGAAAGATGATAAAATTGTCGTATAAAATATGGATAAGTTGATAAAAAATAGTACTTTTGTCCCGTTTTTTATACAAACAATAATAGTGCTATTGGGATCCATAAAACCTAATTAACATGTTTAAAACATTGACCTCGAAAATTACAATTGCGGTTTTTTCCACATATTTGCTAATTTTAGCAACGGTCATCATTGTTAATTATCAATTGACTAATAAAAATAATATTAGTAATACCAAAAACCTGATCCTTCAAAAAAATTGTCATATCGCCAACGTTGTCGATAAAAATCTTTTGATGCTCGAGCTGTCGTTGAAAAATTTGGCGGGCACGTGGCATCAAAATTCCTATGAAGACCTGTCCGAATCGCTACAATACTTTTTTGCGCATCAACCGTCTATCAAACGACTATCTATCGAGCCGGCTTCAAACCCTTTAGAAACAATTTCTTGTTCACGAATTAACAAAGATTCAATTCGGATATTTCGACACGATTCGATGATCTCTTTATCAGCCTTAACCATTCAGCCTAAAGATTCTGCGATTTTTTTTTGGCAGGAGATGTTTAGCAATAATCAGTTGATAATTAGTGCAGTATTAAAATTTTCCAATTTTCAACTACGGGCAGAAATAGATCCGATTTTTATAGATCGAATACTGACACAATTATCTATTGATGGGGAAATTAACGGATTCCTTGTTACTCAAACAGGTAAAGTTTTATCACCTCTGCCTCAAATGTCCTATCATATTTATCAGGATTTAGATCACTTTCAGCAGGAATCAGGTCTGGAAATAATTCAAAAAACCTCTAAAATTCATTATTTAGAGTCGGATGTTATTTTTGAAAACTCTTTAATTCGTAAGCAAGACGACGAAATAGTTCAATGTTTTTTGATTCCGATTTCAACGACACATTGGAAGATAGGGGCATTCTTTACGCCGGAAATGAATTGTAATGCTATCAATAACAATAGTTTGATTTTGATATTGGTGGCTTTTTTGTCGCTTATTGGCGTTACATTCTTTTTCCGTTTTTTAGTACGGCGACTTTTGCGTCCAATTCTTTTTCTAACCAATGAAATGTCGCGCGTTTCTGAACAAAATTTACACCTTCAGGTACCATTAACGCTTTCACATGACGAAATCGGTAATTTGACACGATCATGTAAAATTTTGATAGAACGTTGGAATATTGCACTGAATGATTTGGAAAACACACAAAACGTCTTAAAAAATGCCAATAAAACGTTAGAAACAAATGTTTTTAATCGAACAAAACAGCTACTTATCAAAAATGAAGAGTTGCAGCAATCCTACCAAACTATTGGCACTTTGAGTGAAATTGGTCGAGAAATCACTTCATGCCTGAATATTAGCGATATATTATCGAATCTTTATGAAGAAATCAACAAATTGATGATTTGCGATTCGTTCGCTATTATGACTTATGATGAGAATAGAAAAATTTTGGAATGCAAATTATGTATTGAAAATGGAGAACGATTGCCCTATTTTGAGTTCGATTTGGAAGATGATTCTCGGTTAGCCGTTTGGTGTTTAAAACACAGACAAAAAGTTTTTATCAATTGTGATGCCGATTACGATCAATACATTACACATCGAGCTGAACCGGTAATTGGCAAAGAGTCTCATTCCATCATTTATACGCCAATACTTCAAAATGATAAATTATTAGGTGTAATTTCTGTTCAAAGTTATAAAGATCAATCTTATACAAAAGTTCATGTAGATATGTTGGAAACGTTGGCTTCTTATACCACCGTTGCCATCATTAACGCTACCGCTTTTGAATCGTTGAAAACGATGAACGCCAATTTGATACGGGCACAAGAGCAATTGGTGCTTTCAGAGCGTATGGCTTCGCTCGGTAATTTAACAGCCGGCATCGCTCACGAAATTAAAAATCCGTTGAATTTTATCAATAATTTCGCTGCTTTACTCATCGATTTATCTAACGAATTGAATCAAATAATGAACGATACGTCTATAGATGAAACCCATCGCGAAGAAATCATCTATATTCTTTCCACTATGAGTCTCAATGCTTCAAAAATTTTAGAACATGGAAATCGTGCCAATACGATCGTCAAAAGTATGCTGTTACATGCTCGCGGTCAAAGCGGTAATTTCCAAAAAATCAATCTCAATAAACTTCTTTCTGAATCGCTAATCTTAGGCTATCACGGAATGCGGGCACAAGATTCCTCTTTCAATGTAAAAATTGAAGAGATGTATGATGAAAATATTCCCGAAATCTTTGTCGTTCCGCAAAATTTAAGTCGTGTTTTTCTTAATCTGATCAATAATGCTTGCTATGCTGTCAACGAACAAAAAAAATATGCCGACACTTCTTATACGCCTACGATTACCCTCACTACAAAAAATTTGTCGGATACTGTAAAAATCACGATTCGTGATAACGGAAAAGGAATCCTTCCCGAAAACCTCAACAAAGTTTTTTCTCCATTTTTTACAACGAAACCCGCGGGTAAAGGCACCGGTTTGGGACTTTCCATTAGTTATGGAATTATTGTTGAAGAACATCAAGGTTCTATAAAAGTGCAGTCAGAAGTTAACAAATACACAGAATTTACTATTATACTCCCCAAAAAAGAACAATTACCGAAAAATCATGAGTGAAACTATTTTAGTCGTTGATGATGAAAGAGATCTGGAATTAATTATCTGTCAAAAGTTCAGAAAAAAAATTCACAATCAACAATATGCTTTCTTTTTTGCTTACAATGGCATTGAAGCGTTGGAACAATTGAAGGCGCACCCCGAAATTTCCATCATACTTACCGACATCAATATGCCGGAAATGGATGGATTGACTTTGTTGAGCCATATCAATTCTCGTCATAATCCACTCTTAAAAACAATCATTATTTCGGCTTATGATGATATGAACAACATCAGAAATGCGATGAATAACGGAGCGATCGATTTTCTGACTAAACCCATCGATTTAAACGATTTGGAAATCACACTCGAAAACACCATTCAAAGATTGAATGAAATTCGAACTTTGATTATTGATCGGCAACAATTGTTAACCATCAAACAAGATTTGAAAATCGCTCAAAATATTCAAAATTCGTTTTTACCGAAAAAGAGTAGCCTTCAATCCGATATTTGTCAATTTTCCGTTTTTGGAACTACGCGACCGGCTTTGGAAGTAGGCGGCGATTTTTACGATTTTTTCTATATCGATGATCATCGTTTAGGCTTTGTTATTGGAGATGTTGCCGGTAAAGGCATCGGCGCAGCCATGTTTATGGGTGTCAGCCGCATTTTGATTCGTGCTGCCGGACAAACAGCTAAAAGCTCAGTTGAATGCATTTCGTATGTCAACAATATTATTTGTGAAACTTCCGAAAATATTTTTGTTGCAGTTTTTTACGGCATTTTGGATTGTCAAACCGGTCAAATCGATTATACGAATGCCGGTCATACAGCACCTTTCATACTCAAAAATAATGGCATAGTCGAAAATGTTTCTACCAACCATAATACAGTAGTGGGAGTGATGGCCAATTATGCTTACAAAAGCAGTTCGTTGCAGTTGCATAACGGCGACACTTTTTTTATTTGTACCGATGGAATGACTGAGGCTTTCAATAGCGAAAATAATGTGTACGGAACAGAACATATTCAAAAACAACTATCACAACTCTCCGGTCAAAATCCGGAAAACATTGTTAATCATTTGTTGCAAGATGTGTTGAATTATGTTCAGAATACAAAACAAGTGGATGATATTACACTTTTGGCCGTGAAATTTGAGACAAAACAATAATCATGGGTCAAAAAGATAATTACGTTTAATTTTTATTATTTTATATCATTGAATAAAAATATTTTACAAAAACGCCATTCGGGAATATTATTACATCCGACCTCGTTGCCCGGCAATGAAGGCATTGGCACTTTAGGCAAAAACGCCTTTTCATGGATCGATTTTTTGGAAGAATCCGGCCAAACATGCTGGCAAATACTACCATTAGGACATACCGGTTTCGGCGATTCTCCCTATCAATGCTTTTCGAGTGCAGCCGGAAATCCGTTGTTGATTGACCTTGAAATTTTAGTCAAAGAAAAATGGCTGGATAAAAACGATGTTCCAAAAGCATCGAAAACACAACCTAATCGCGTGAATTATAGTCAGATAATCACTGAAAAATATCCGATTTTACAACGTGCATTTGGAAAATTTATAGAAACAGCTCCCTTATTGGTGAAAAAAGAGTTCTATAGTTTTTGCCATGAAAATAAAGAATGGCTTTCTGATTATGCCTTGTTTTTAGTGATCAAAGAAGACCACGAACAAAAACCTTGGTATCAATGGGAACAATCTTTCAAAATACGTGATGAAAAAACGATTCAATCTTATCGAACCATTCATCAGGCACGAATTGATTTTCATTGTTTTTGTCAATGGCAGTTTTTCCGTCAGTGGAAAGCCGTGAAACAATATGCCAACAGCAAAAATATCAGTATAATTGGAGATATACCTATTTATGTATCATTAGATAGTTCGGATGCTTGGGTGTCGCCTGAAATTTTTCAATTCGATAAAAAGAATAATCCGAAAGCAGTTGCCGGAGTTCCTCCTGATTATTTTAGTGCTACCGGACAATTGTGGGGCAATCCTGTGTATCATTGGAAATACTTAAAAGAGACAGGTTTTCAATGGTGGATAGAACGTATAAAACAATCGTTGCAACTATTCGACATCATTCGTATAGATCATTTTCGCGGATTTTCAGCTTTTTGGTCAGTGCCTTTCAAAAATACCACTGCTCAAAACGGCAGTTGGAAAAAAGCCTTAGGCAACGATTTGTTTGAAACTTTGCATAAAAAATTGGGAGAGCTGCCAATTATTGCAGAAGATTTAGGCGTAATAACTCCCGATGTGATTCAATTACGTGATAAATTTGGATTTCCCGGAATGAAAATTTTACAATATGCTTTTTTTGAAGGTGATACGGGAAATCTGCCGCATAATTTTACACAAAATTGCGTGGTTTATACGGGCACACACGACAACGAAACAACGGTAGGGTGGTATCAAAATTTGGATGCTGAAAGCAAAAATCGGCTTCATTCTTATTTGGCTTCCGATGGCACCGATATTCATTGGAAACTCATTCGATTAGCCATGGCTTCTACTGCCAATTTTGCAATTTTCCCCATGCAAGATTGTTTGGGCTTAGACAATGAATCACGAATGAATATTCCATCTACCATCGGCGGTTATAATTGGCAGTGGCGATTGCAATCATCTCAAATGAGTCAAGAATTGAAACGTGTTTTAAAATATCTGACAACGTTGTTTGAACGATAAAATATTTGTGTCAAATGATAGGGCTTCCCATATCGTTACAAAAAAAGAGAGATCCATCGATCTCTCTTTTTTTGAGTTGAAAAATAAACTTTTCGTATTATTTGATGATGTGAACCCAACCGTGAGTATCTTCCACTTCGCCATATTGGATACCTTGCAGTTGTTTGTACAATTTGGTACAAATCGGACCGGGTTCGGCAGCATATTTAAAGGAGTGACCGGTTTCGCGATCCACAATCTCGCTGATAGGAGTGATGACGGCGGCTGTTCCGCAAGCACCAACTTCTTCAAAAGTGCTTAATTCTTCTTCCGGAACGTGACGTTGTTCCACTTTCAATCCCATATCTTGAGCCAATTGACGTAAACTCATGTTCGTAATTGACGGTAAAATTGATGTTGAATCTGGAGTAACATAGGTGTTGTTTTTAATTCCGAAGAAGTTGGCAGGACCGGCTTCATCGATATATTTTTTCTCTTTAGCATCGAGATACAACACTGATCCAAAACCTTCGTCATGACCGCGAACAACAGATGATAAGCTGGCTGCATAGTTGCCGCCCACTTTATAACGACCTGTTCCTAACGGAGCTGCACGGTCAACATCGCGAACAATTTGCATACGAACATTTTTGAAACCCTCTTTGAAATAAGGTCCAACCGGAGTAACAAAAAGAATTAATAAATATTCTTTGGCAGGATTAACACCTACTTGTGCGCCTGTTCCAATTAATAATGGACGAACATATAAAGAGGCTCCCATGCCGTAAGGAGGAATAAAACGTTCGTTTAAATTAACCACTCTTTCCAACATTTCCAAGAAAAGTTCCAACGGCGGTTCTGCCATCAAGATTCCTTGTGCCGAGCTGATTAAACGTTTGGCATTCTCTTCCCAACGGAAAACGCGAATATCACCATTTTTGCCTCTGAAAACTTTTAATCCTTCAAAAGCATCTTGACCGTAATGCAAACAAGTTGCAGCCATGTGAATACTGATTTCTTCGCTTGAGCAGGCTTCAATTTCGCCCCATTTTCCATCACGGAAATAACAACGGACATTGTAATCGGTTTTAATATAACCAAATCCGAGTTTTCCCCAATCTAAATTTTCCATCTTAGTCTAATTTTTATTTTTAAAGTTTAATTTCTTTTTTCGGGGTTGTAAAATTACTTTGTTTTCATTTATCCACAACCCTATTTTTTAAATTCCGAAAATCACGTAACTTTTTTGAAACGCAACTTTGATGATAAAAATTGTTCGTTGAATAAAAAACAAATATGAATCTGTCTTTATTTTATCAACGTACAAACATCGTTATATACGGCTTCTGCGGTAAATCCGAATTTTTCATCTAAAACTTCTGCCGGAGCAGAATAGCCAAAATGATCAATTCCGTGAATTTTTCCTTTATTATTAATGTAATGTTCTAATACAGTGGGCAATCCGGCAATTAATCCGTAAACAGTGGCATCAGTCGGAATAATCGTCTTTTTATAGGTTTCGGGTTGTGCATCAAACAATCCGGTAGAAATCATGGAAACCACTTGCGAAGTGATATTTTTGCGCTCTTTCAACAATGTTGCTGCTGCACAAAGTGTACTCACTTCTGATCCATTGGCAATCATCACCACATCCGGTTTTTCGGCATTTTTTAGAACGATGTAACCGCCTTTTTGTGCTTGTTGAGCATCGGCTTTGCGGTTGCTGTTTTCCAACGCCGGTAATGCTTTGATATTTTGACGTGAAAGCACGAGAGCCGTGGGAGCATTAGTATTTTCTAATGCCATTTTGTAGGCTTCGTTAGTTTCATCGCCATCGGCAGGACGCAATACCAAAATAGAATTTTTCCCGTGATGATTTTTAACTTTTTCGGACAAACACAACGTAGCATATTGTTCAATCGGTTGATGTGTTGGTCCGTCTTCGCCCACGCGATAAGAATCGTGCGACCAGATGTAAATAACAGGAAGTTCTTGTAATGCCGACATTCTGACTGCCGGTTTCATATAATCGGAGAAGACAAAAAAGGTGCCGCAAGCTACATGAACGCCACCGTGAATGGCCATGCCGTTCATCATCACAGCCATGGTTAATTCGGCAACGCCGGCATGAAGAAATTGTCCTGAAAAATCGTCGGGTAAAAGAGCATGTGTTTTTTTCAAAAATCCGTCCGTTTTGTCGCTATTGGCTAAGTCGGCACTTGCAACGATCATATTTTCAACATGTTCGGCGAAATATCCAAGAACGTTAGCGGAAGCGTTGCGGGTAGGAGCATTTTCTTTTTGTTCGATGTTAGCAAAGTCGATCTTCGGCAGTTTTCCGGAAATGAAATCGTGCCATTTGGCGGCTAATTCGGGATTTTGTGCTTCCCATGCTTTTTGTTCTGCTTTTTTAGCAGCGGCAATTTTACGTTTTTCGTCCAACACTTTTTGCCATTCGGCAGCCACTTCGGGATAGATAGAAAACGGATGATCAGGATTGCCTCCCAAACCAATAATGGTTTTGGCAACATCTACACCGGCTTTGCTAAGCGGTTGTCCGTGCGTTGAAACCATACGTTCTTTATTTTCACCATCGGCACCAACGCAACCTTTTCCCATAATGGTTTTTCCGATTATGAGCGAAGGACGATTTGTTTCGGCAAGGGCGTTTTTCAAAGCAGTTCTGATTTGGTCGATGTCGTTTCCTTCAATGGTTTGCACGTGCCAACCCCATGCTTCGTATTTAGCAGCCGTGTTTTCGGTGGTTACTGCAGATGTTGTAGTCGAAAGTTGAATATCGTTGGAATCGTAAAACATGATCAGGTTGCCGAGTTTCAAATGACCGGCTAAGCGTCCGCCCCCTTGACTGATTTCTTCTTGGATGCCGCCGTCAGAAATAAATGCAAAGGTTTTGTGTTCCATCCAACTGCCGAATTTTTCGCGTAAAAAACGCTCGGCAATAGCTGCGCCAATAGCCATTACATGACCTTGACCTAACGGACCGGAGGTGTTTTCGATGCCGCGTTGGGGACAAATTTCGGGATGTCCGGCTAACGGGCTGCCCCATTGACGAAAGGTTTGTAAATCTTCTGTCGAATAATTGCCGGTTAATGTCAACATGCTGTATAGCATAGGCGACATGTGTCCCGGATCCAGAAAGAAACGATCGCGATTAAACCATGTCATATCATCGGGATCCCAATTGAGAAATTCGGAATAAAGTGTATGAATAAAGTCGGTGGCTCCCATAGCGCCTCCCGGATGACCGGAATTGGCTTTTTCGACCATTGCAGCAATGAGAACTCTAAGATTATCAGCCGCTTTAGTTGCTATTGTGTTGTTCATTTTTATGATTATTTCGGGCTGCAAAGGTAATAAAGTTTCAAGTGTTACGATCAATGTTCAAAAAAGTTGAAAAGAAGAATAATATTTATAAAATTTAAGGTTTAAAGAATGTAAAAACTTGAAAATATTTAAATTGTGAATCAAAAAATCGGTTTTTTCTTAAACAATCGGGTGGTTTTCAAAAAGAGGTGAGAACCATTTTTTCTTGACTTTGAACGTAAATAGAGAAGAGGTAATTCAATTTTTATTACTCATAAAAAGTATTGATTTTAAAACAATTACAAATTTATTGTTTTTGAAAGACATCAAAATAGAGTATTTTTTAATAAAATGTATTTTTGTAAAAAAAATCATTAATAAAAAATGAAGGAAATATTGTATGTTTTAATCATTGTTATTACTTTTGCCCCCTCAAAAAAAACGTTGATATGGACGAGATGGAAAAAGATTTCAATGCCGATGTTTATGCAAAGTCGGTAAAAGCAGGGAAAAGAACCTATTTCTTTGATGTTAAAGCAACTAGGTCGGGTGATTATTACTTGACGATTACAGAAAGCAAAAAGCGTTTTGAAAATGAAACCGGAAAATTTGTTTACGAAAAACACAAAATGTTTTTGTATGCTGAAGATTTCGAAAAATTTAAAGAGACGCTTGGTGAGATGACAGACATTGTGAATCAATGCAAAAACGGTGAAGTTACTCGTGAAGAACTTGCCGAACGAAAAGCCAATGAAAAAGTCTCATATTTAGAGTAAAAACAAAAAAGCCGCGATCGCGGCTTTTTTAATAAAAATATTTAAGGGCTTTTCAAAAAATCTTTTAGATTATCCAATCATAGTTTTCAAATCTGCATCCACGGTAGTGATTCCGCCGATACCGAATTTTTCGACTAAGATATTTAACACGTTAGGAGAAACAAATCCCGGCAACGTGGGTCCGAGGTGAATGTTTTTCACACCCAAACTCAAGAGAGCCAGTAACACCAAAACGGCTTTTTGTTCATACCACGCAATGTTAAATACAATCGGCAGTTGGTTGATATCTTCCAAACCGAATACCTCTTTCAATTTCAAGGCAATTACGGCTAACGAGTAGCTGTCGTTGCATTGTCCGGCATCCAAAACGCGCGGTATTCCACCGATGTCGCCCAAGTTTAGTTTGTTGTAGCGATATTTGGCACAGCCTGCTGTTAAAATAATGGTGTCTTTGGGTAGATTCTGAGCAAAATCGGTGTAATAGGTGCGTGATTTCATGCGACCATCGCAGCCTGCCATAACCACAAATTTGCGGATGGCACCGCTTTTTACGGCTGCAACCACTTTATCGGCTAATGCAATCACTTGGTTGTGTGCAAATCCACCCACGATTTCGCCGTTTTCGATAGCTTGTGGAGCTTTGCATTTTTTGGCGTGTTCGATGATGACGGAGAAATCTTTTTTGCCGTTGATGCGTTCGGCAATATGCGGGAAACCCGAAAATCCGGAGGCACCGGTGGTATAAACACGGTCGATGTAGGTGCTGTTGGAGCGTGGTGGAACGATGCAGTTGGTAGTGAATAAAATAGGTCCGTTGAAAGTTTCAAATTCGTCCACTTGACGATGCCACGCATTGCCATAGTTGCCAACAAAATGTTTGTACTTTTTAAAATAGGGATAA
>JAQUSR010000073.1 GCA_028710155.1 Bacteroidales bacterium
GTGCCCACGGAATTGAAGTTACCGGCGATGCCACACCGCGTGGTCCTTTATCCAATCCGTTGAATTTGGGCGAAGTTTATCCGCGCAATGCTCACGATACAATTATTACACCTTCTAAAATCACCGAAAAACCGATCAAAGTGAAAGCGTTGATTGCCGGCGGCGGTATGGCAGGCTCGGCTTTGTTCCGCTATATGTCGGAAGCAGGTTTCAAACCGGTGTTGGTGAACAACGATCGTGGCAGCACATGGCGTTGTTTGGCAGGCGGTCGTCCCGCTTTCAGCCATCCCGCCATTGCCGATTTAGCTATGCACAACTTAGAGATTTTCAAAGATTTACAAGCTCACGGCAATATTGACTATAAACCCACTCGTTATGTAAGTTTTGCCCACGACGAAGCCACCTACAAAGCACTCGAAAAATCGATTGAATGGTCGGATGCTTATATGATTGAACAAAAAGATTTTCGAAAAGAAATTTCAGAATATTTCAACCCGAATTTAAAAACCTATTCTCATGCTTTGATTTCGCACAACTGCTGGCAGGCAACACCCGGAAAAACCATCAACATGGTTCGGAATATTGCTATGAGTCACGGAGGTGTATTGTTGGAAAATACGGAGGTGTTGGATGTTGAAAAGATCGGTAACGAATACAGAGTGTTGATGTTATCGAACGACGGCAAATATTTGGAATATCATGCCGAAATATTTGTCAACGCTTTGGGTGCTAATGCAGGAATTTTTGCCGGAAAATTGGGCATCGAAACCGGATTGTATCCAATTAAACATCAAGCCTTTATCACACGCCGTATGCCGTTGATCGGAAAAGACGGCGATTCGTTGGATATGTTGATCGACCGCCGCCATTACAGAGGTTTTTCAGCCGTTTACGGACAGCAGATGAAAGAGACCGGACAATTTATCGTTTGTGCCTCACCCGCTGTTGATGCCATCGAAGCCGGTAAAAACATTAAAGTGAATACACAAGACTTCTTGGAAGTATGTTCCGATGTTTGTTGCGATTGGATTCCAGAATTTGCCAATGTAGGCATTCAGGCAACATGGGCAGGCTATTACACAGAGCCACGCTATATTGTTGATCCTGAATTAGGTTTGTTGGTTGGTATGCGCGGACACGGTTTCATGCTTTCGCAATACATTGCCCGTTTGTATGTCGATAAATTGTTAGGAAAATCCGTTCCCGATTATTTCGAAAAACTCAAACTTTCGGGTGAAGGCTTGAGCGAATCGGCATTCAAATAGGATGAATTTTATCTGATGGATGAAGAAAAAAGGTGTTCTGCGGAACACCTTTTTTGTATTAAGTTGAATAATTATTCTAATCTGTTTCTTCTGAAAAGCGTGATACGTGATATTTGTTCCCGTTAAAAAAAACCAAATAAGCTGTCCCGTTTGCACAAACATATTCAAACCTTTTTCAATGCGGCAAAAGCAACAAAAACAATAACCAAAATGAGTAAAAAACATATTTTCAACAACAAAATCTTGCTTTACATCATTTAAACTTCAATTTTTTCCGATCCTTGTTGTATTTTTTCTGAAAAATTCCACAATAAAATTCGTTGAAACGCTCTTCTATGCATCTTATCTTTTCTTCGACAATGTTGATGGTATGAAAAAAACAATTCATCAAAGATTAAAAAGCATCCATTACGAATCAATATTTTTATGATAACCATTATCAAAAAAATTACCTTTGCACTTTATTAAAAAAGCGAAATAAATATTATTAATAAATTAAAATACTGAAAGATATGAAACTTCTTGAAGAAATTCACAATTTTGCAAAACAAGCAGGAAAACGTATCGTGCTTCCTGAAGGAACGGAAGAACGCACGTTGAAAGCAGCCGACATTGCCATTGCTGAAAATTTGGCAAAAATCACTTTGTTAGGAAACAAAGATGAAATTATGGCTTTGGCTCAAAAACACGGTTTGAAAAACATCGAAAAAGCCACCATTATCGATCCGAAAAACAACGAAAGAAAACAATATTTTGCCGAAATGTTGTGCGAACTTCGTAAAAGCAAAGGTATGACGATGGAACAAGCTACTAAATTAGTAGAAGATCCATTGTATCTTGGCACTATGCTGATTAAAAACGGCGATTGCGACGGCGAAGTTGCCAGTGCCGATAATGCCACAGGCGATGTGCTTCGTCCGGCTTTCCAAATCGTGAAAACATTACCGGGTATTAGTGTCGTTTCAGGTGCGTTCATCATGATTTTGAAAGACAAAACTTATGGCGACGATGGAATTATGGTTTTTGCCGATTGTGCCGTTCATCCCAATCCGACTGCTCCTGAATTGGCTCAAATTGCCGTTGCAACAGGTCGCACTGCAAAAGCTATTGCCAAAATCGATCCAAGAATTGCCATTTTGAGTTTCTCGACCAAAGGAAGTGCTAAAAACGAAATGGTGGACAAAGTGATAGAAGCCACCAAATTGGCTCAAGAAATGGCTCCCGATTTGAAAATCGACGGTGAGTTGCAAGCCGATGCCGCCATCGTTGACAGCGTCGCTCGCAAAAAAGCCCCAAAAAGCGAAATCGCCGGAAAAGCCAACGTGTTGGTTTTCCCGACTTTGGAAGTGGGAAATATCTCATACAAATTGGTACAACGTTTAGCCGGTGCCGAAGCCGTAGGTCCTATCTTGCAAGGTATGGCTGCTCCCATCAACGACCTTTCGAGAGGTTGCTCCGTTGAAGATGTCGTAAATATGATTGCCATCACCGCTAATCAAGCTGCCGCCAAATAATTTTCAATATTTATCATTCAAAAAAACCGTTTAAAAATGAAAGTCATTGTTTTAAATTGCGGAAGCTCTTCCATTAAATATCAATTGTTTGACATGCCTTCAGCCGAAGTTTTGGCAAAAGGTTTGGTCGAAAAAATCGGCATCAAAGGTTCCATGATTACCCACAAACGTAATGACGGAAAAAAAGCCGAAATTCAAAAAGATTTGGCTGACCACAAAGAGGGTATCGCCATTGTGTTGGATCTTTTAACCAGCAAAGAATACGGCTCTGTTGCCAATATCAACGAAATTGAAGCCGTAGGTCATCGCGTGGTTCATGCCGGCGAAAAATACAGCGGAAGCGTTCGTATCAACAAAACCGTTATTAATGCGTTGGAAGAATGTATCGACTTAGCTCCATTGCACAATCCGCCTAACTTGATGGGTATTAATGCTGCTACAGCCATTTTGCCGAATGTTCCGCAAGTGGGTGTTTTCGATACCGCTTTTCATCAAACCATGCCCGAATATGCCTATCAATACGGCGTTCCATACGAAATTTATCAACAATACAAAGTGCGTCGTTACGGATTTCACGGATCAAGCCACAAATTTGTATCGAAACGGGCTGCCGAAATGATCGGAAAACCTATCGAAGATTTGAAAATTGTTACCTGCCATCTTGGAAACGGCTCTTCCATTGCAGCCGTCAAAAACGGAAAAAGCATGGATACCTCGATGGGAATGACTCCTATTGAAGGTTTGATTATGGGAACACGCGTTGGAAATATTGATGTCGGTGCCGTTTTATATATTGCCGAAAAAGAAAATATGACGTTGAAAGACATGAATGCTTTCTTTAATAAAAAATGTGGTTTACAAGGCATTACAGGAATTTCGTCCGATATGCGCGACGTGGAAGGTGCCGCAAAAGAAGGCAACAAACGGGCACAATTGGCTTTAGATATGTATTATTACCGTGTTAAACAATACATCGGATCGTATGCAGCAGCCATGGGCGGTTTAGATGCAGTAGTTTTCACCGGCGGCATTGGTGAAAACGATTTCTTGTTCCGCGAAAAAGTGTGCGAAAACATGGAATTTTTGGGAATCGACTTTGACAAAACCGTTAATACCGGATTGCGCGGCAAAGACACTATTATCTCGAAACCACAATCAAAAGTAAAAGTGATGTTGATCACCACAGATGAAGAATTGGTGATTGCTCGTGATACTTTTGACATCGTTTCTAAAGGTTTAGAAACTTTATAGTTATTCTATTCAAACAATTTTTTTAATGTTTGAAATAAAAAAGTTCGCTCTGCGAGCTTTTTTTATGTCCAATTATGAAAAAGTCGGTATCAATAACACCATAAAAAGATGACCGACTGCTTTCATCGGTTTTTCTATAAAACAGAAAACGTGCGTAGAAATCTATGCACGTTTTCACTATCAATAAGTTTTTTTCAAATCACGCAGCGGAGGCGTGTATCGTTAGAACAAACGGTCGCGTTGTCCTTCGTCGATGGCTTTGATCTCCGTTTCGATCTTTGTTTTGTGTTCCGATGTCGGAATCTCGTTCAACATTTTTTGAATCAATGCCAAACCTTTTTTTCGAGTCTCTTCTCCGGCAAAGTCGTACAGATATTCGCGGAACGAAAACATGGCGTTAGGCAAACAGTATTGTTTGATCAACCCCGGTTTTGCCAAATCCATAAAATCGTGTCCTACACGACCTTTCCGATAACATCCCGTGCAAAACGAAGGAATATATCCGCTGTCGATCATGCTCGAAATCACCTCTTCCAACGAGCGATGGTCGCCCAACGAAAACTGACTGCCCGATTGTTCGGCTTCGTCGCTATAAGCTCCCGGGTTGGTTCTCGATCCGGCAGAAATTTGGCTGATGCCGTAGTTGAACAGCTCGGTGCGGGTTTCGTCGTTTTCACGAGTGCTTAAAATGATTCCGGTATAAGGCAGCGCAATACGGATAATGGCAATGATTTTTTTGAAATCGTCGTCCGAAACAGCGTGCGGAATATGTTCGGGCAGCGGAGCACCTTCGGCAGGTTCAATACGTGGAAAACTGATGGTGTGCGGTCCGCAACCGAAAGCACGTTCCAAATGGTTGGCGTGTTCCATCAAAGCCAACACTTCAAAACGATAATCAACCAAGCCGAACAATACACCCAAACCCACATCATCAATGCCGCCTTCCATGGCTCTATCCATCACCAACAGACGATTTTCGTAATCGCCTTTGGGCGTTCCTTGCGGATGATATTCTTTGTATAAAATCGGATCGTAGGTTTCTTGGAAACAGACGTAAGTGCCAATGTGTTCTGCTTTCAAACGGCGAAAATCTTCCACCGACATAGGAGCTAACTCAACATTGATACGCCGTACATTTTGGTTGCCTTCGCGAATGCTATAAACGCGGCGGATGGCATCGCAAATGTAGTCGATGTTGTTGCGCGGACTTTCGCCACAAATCAGCAAAATACGTTTGTGTCCATCGCGGAGCAAAATGCGGCATTCGGTTTCAATTTCGTCCATATTCAAAATTTTTCGGACGATTTTTTTGTTGTCGCGACGAAATGCACAATAAACGCAGTTGTTCACACAAATATTTCCGGTATAAACAGGAGCAAAAAGCACCAAACGTTTACCATAAATCGCTTCTTTGACAAAATGTGCTACATCCATAATGCTTCGAATGTCGTCGTGTTTTTTTACGCGTAGCAATGCTGCAACATCTTCCAACGATAGTCCTTTCAGCAATTTGGCTTTGTCTAAAATGGCATTCAACTCACTTTGTGTGGGTTCGTTGCCTTCAATCATTCCATAGAGTTTTTCTCTATCAATGAAGTTTTTGTTTCTTTCTTCGATGAACATTTGTTATATTTTTTTACAGATTTTGATTTTCTTTTCGTACGATATTTTTTACCTCTACGCCCGAAAGACGACCGAGTTTGCCGGTCAAGACATTGATTCTGTCCATCGTGGCTTCAACGATTAAAGAAATGAAGGAGATGTTTTTTTGCGGCATCGGAATCCCTTGTCGGGCGATGATAATATCAGAAAATGATGATATTAAATCATTAACAAAAGGGACACTGGTTTTGTCCGAAATCACAATGGCAATGATGCCTAAACGCTTTTCCATCAGTTTTTCTTTTGGATTAGTAATAAAAAATGTCGGCTTTGAAAAAGATACAATCCGTTTCTAAGCGGCAGCAAAGGTAATCGTTTTTGAAAAGAAGTAATGAGAAGATGATGTTTTTTTGTAAATTCCGAATTATACGTAACTAAAAGAACCGCATAAAGTAAATACTATTTAGTTATTCGTACTCAAAAAAATTTTGAAAACGATTATTTTTATTTCGTTCAAATAAATACCTTTGCACCCCTAAAAAATAGCTTTATGATGATTAATAAATTTAACAAGCAAGCCTTGATTTTAATAATTGCCATGTTCGCAATTATAACGCTATCAGCACAGATAGTCAATCCTGTCAAATGGAATTTTAAATTAAACGACCTTCCTAATGACGAGATGGAAATTGAAATGACTGCAACTATCGACAAAGATTGGCATCTTTATTCACAAAAAGAATCACCAAACGGACCATTACCTTTGTATTTTGAATTTATGGCTGATTCTGCCAACTATTCTTTAATTGGTGCTGTTGAAGAAGCTACAGCCTTCACTACAAAATATGACGAAACTTTTGAAACCGATGTTTATTATTTTGAACATCAGGCTATTTTTAAACAAAAAATTAAAATTCTAACCGATCAACCTTTTACTATTACCGGTATCTTGGATGGTCAGGCTTGTATTGGCGGACGTTGTGTTCAAATTAGTGAAGACATTGTTGTCAATATTGATGGAAAAGATGCCGTTGTAGCCGTTGAAACCGAAATTGTTGAAGAAAATTCTACAGAAGACGGTTCGTTGTGGGGTTTCTTTTGGATTGCTTTTGGTTTTGGATTATTAGCCATTCTCACTCCTTGTGTATTTCCAATGATTCCTATGACTGTCAGCTTTTTCATGCACAGCGATAGCAAAGCACAAGGAAGATTTCAAGCTATTGTTTTTGGCATTTCCATTATATTAATTTATACCCTGATTGGTACACTTTTAGCCGTCTTTTTAGGACCCGGCTTTGCCAATTTTCTTAGTACACACTGGTTGCCGAATATTTTATTCTTTGTAATCTTTTTGTTTTTTGCATTATGGTTTTTCGGTGCATTTGAAATTACTATCTCCGGAAAATTAATTGGAAAAGTGGATTCCAAAGCCGATAAAGGCGGTGTCTTAGGATCTTTCTTTATGGCTTTCACCTTGGTTTTGGTCTCTTTCTCGTGCACAGGTCCCATTGTTGGTGCCATCTTAGTAGAATCGGCGGGCGGTCAAATCTTGAA
Source organism: Bacteroidales bacterium (assembly GCA_028710155.1). Lineage (GTDB taxonomy): Bacteria > Bacteroidota > Bacteroidia > Bacteroidales > WRLA01 > WRLA01. Next base: position 7,187 of record JAQUSR010000073.1, read on the forward strand.
ACCTATTATTGGAATGTTGGGCTATTCATTGGCTTTTGCTCTTCCTTTTACCCTATTTGCCTTTTTCCCGTCATGGCTTTCAGGAATGCCTAAATCGGGCGGTTGGTTAAACGCCGTGAAAGTTACTTTGGGTTTTGTTGAATTGGCTTTAGGCTTAAAATTTCTCTCTATTGCCGACCAAACCTACCATTGGGGCATCTTAGATCGTGAAGTTTATTTAGCTCTTTGGATTGTTATTTTTTCATTATTAGGTATCTATTTGTTAGGTAAAATCAAATTTAAAAATGATAGTGATGTTTCACACGTAGGTCCCGTTCGTTTAATTTTGTCCATCATCACCTTCTCTTTTGTAGTATATATGATTCCCGGAATGTGGGGCGCTCCTCTGAGTGCTTTATCGGGCTATATGCCGCCACAAACCTCTATGGACTTTGATATGCAACGCATTGTTCGAGAAAATGCACCAACACAAGTGGTTTCTTCCACGACCGGCAACTCTCAAAGTTTGTGCGAAGAACCAAAATTTTCAGATTTTCTGCATCTTCCACACGGTATTGAAGGATATTTCGATTATAATCAAGCATTAGCATGTGCTAAAGCACAAAACAAACCGCTTTTTATCGATTTTACAGGACACGGTTGTGTTAATTGTCGTGAGATGGAAACCCGCGTTTGGTCGAATCCGGAAGTTCTTCAACGATTGAAAAACGATTTTATCGTAGTGGCTTTATATGTTGACGATAAAACAAAACTTCCTAAAGAAGATTGGATTACCTCCGAATATGACGGAAAAGAAAAGAAAACTATCGGAAAGAAAAATGCCGACCGTCAAATATCCATTTACAATGTAAATGCACAACCCTATTATATTTTGATGGGACCCGATGAACAACAATTAGTTCCTGCTCACGCTTACGATTTGGATGTTAATAATTTTATCAAATTCTTGGATGCCGGTTTAGAAGCCTTTAAAAACGCTCAGCCAACCGAAACACCCACTTTGGCAGAACCGATTTCTTTGTAATTTTTTACATTTTATACAATCAAGTAGGAGAAAATCAAATGGTTTTCTCCTACTTTTTTTATAGCTCCCCCACCGCCCCGAAGCTGTTTCTTTCTTACAATAATCATTCATCAAGAATGGACATTTCCAACTATCATTATGATGATTAAAATTCGGAAATTTATGTTGCAAAAAACAAAAATTTCCGATTTCTGAAATGGCAAAATTCATTCTAATCCAATAATAAAATACTTTATTTTTTATGAATGTTTTATGCCATTGTTTATGATAAAAATATCAATCCTATAAATATTTTTTCACCATATTTCTATGATCAAAAAATTAATAATTTTTAACTAAGTAAATCATCAATAAATATTTGGTTTATATTCAAAAAAATATAACTTTGCGAGGTGTTTAGAAATGTTTTTTGACTTTATTAACCAATAAGTAAATCTTTTTTTTAACTTATTGTAAATAATTGATATAAATAAAATATTTTTAATTTTAATTACTAACTTAATGCTTTAAAGTATGAAAAAATTCATGACGAAAGCGATGTTCTCAGCACTATTTGCGCTGGTAACATTTGGGTTGTTTGCACAATATGCAGACGTAGCCCCTTCGGCGAAAGCCGGAAAATTAGTTAAGGAAGTGGCAGCAAACAGCTTTGCTGCAGCTCCTACTTCACAAAGCGTTGCATGGAACAATCCTTTGAATCTCAGAGGAGAAACCTCCAACGCTTTGATTGCTATTGCAGGTACTGATTTAAGCCATTTCACGCTTAATGATCCTGCCGGAGCTACTTCTTACGGAACTACCGCTGCCGAGTTTATGAACTCAGCAGAGTATTTCGGAGGAATGTACTATTTTGCTTCATCAACAACAGGTATGTTTGGTACAGTGGATCCTACTACCGGAGAACAAACCATTCTCTCTTCAGGAAACCCTTACGCAGGCATCGCTTTAAATCCTGCTGATGGTCAAATGTACGGCATTGTTTTAGGCCAAAATGCAGTTTTGTACACCGTTGATTTAGCTTCCGGTGCATCAACTCAAGTGGCTGCTTTACAAGTTGCCAACTTTATTCTTGGTTTAACCATTACCAATGACGGTCGTTTCTTGGTTATTGATGCCGAAATTGACGGTCTTAGCGAAATCGATCCTGCAACAGGTGCTCTTTTGAACTCATGGCCGGCCGGTTTTACCGTAAATTACGGACAAGATCTAGCTTGTGACCGTGAAACCAATACCCCCTATTGGGCTGCTTATAATACAGATGCAAATGCCGCTCAATTATATGCTTTCGATATTGCAACAGGTGCTTATACGATGATTGGTACTTTTGCTACTCAGGCAGCCGGTTTTGCTATCCAAACAGAAGCCAATCCTAATATGGCTGCTGCTCCTTCAAACTTTACAGCTACTCCGGATCCTAGCAACGCTCTTGCTTGCGAATTAGCATGGACCAATCCTTCCACCACTATTGGCGGATCACCTTTATCAAGCATTCAACAAATCATCGTGAAAAGAAACGGTGAACAAATTATGAACTTCACAGGCGTAACCGTCGGCGGTCAAATTACTTGGACAGACGAAACTGTTCCTACTGCAGGTGTTTATTCTTATAGCGTTTATGCTGTTACATCTGAAGGAAACGGTGCTTCTGCCGGTGCTTCTGCAACCGTTGGACCTATGTGTACTATCACCGTTTCCGGTACCGATTCATACGGTGACGGATGGAATGGTGCTTATATCAGCTTTGTTGATCAAGATGGAACAACTCATGCTTCTTTTACCGTTTCCGGTTCAGAAACCACCACTGAATATTCTTTACCTTCCGGTCTTTTATTGAATTGCGTTTGGACTGCAGGTCTTTATGACAGCGAAGTAAACAATATTACTATTACCGACCAAAACGGAACTATTCTTTATACAGCCACATCTGCTCCTTCAGGAACATTCTTAACTTTTACCAACGAATGTGCTACTTTCACGATACCATTTGCCGAGAATTTTGATGGCACTTCAATGCCCGCTGGATGGAGCATTGTCGGAGCCGGTCAAAGTAATTGGTCAATTTCTCCAACTAGTGAAGCCGGTGGATCACCTAACGAAGCTATGTTAGCTTGGGAACCACAATTTAATGGAATTTCTCGTTTAGTAACACCTTCTTTCGACCTTACAAATGTTGAAAGTGTGGTGGTTAGCTTTAAACATGGGCTCGATAACTATTCTGGTAGTCATACATTAGGCGTTGCCACATCGAGCGATGGCAGCAATTGGCACATCGGTTGGAGTCAATCTTTTTTACAAAGCGGTGCATGGACTGTAAATCAAGTGATATCAACCGAAGATATGGGAAATAACCATGTACAATTCTGTATTTTTTACAACGGAAATTCATACAACATTAATTATTGGTATTTTGATGATGTAAAATTATTTGTTCAAGAAGAATTGGATGCTTCATTAGATAAAATATTGGTAAATAATTATTTGGCAGCCGGTAACATTCCGGTTGATTTTAAAGTTACTAATAATGGAATCAATCCGATTAACGCTCTCACGGTCAACTATCAAATTGATAATAACAGCATTATTACCGAAGAATTTTCCAATTTAAATATTACTACTTTTGATACGACTAATTTGGTTTTTGAAGAAACTGTTTTTTTGATTCCCGGCACTTATACATTAAAAGTATGGATTTCGGAAGTGAATGGCACAGCTAATGAAGGTGATGAATTAGAAAAAAATATTTCGGTTGCAACTGCATCGGTTGAACGCAATGTAATGATTGAACATTTCAGCAGCTCCACCTGCGGACCTTCTGCCAATGTAAATACAGCCATGCTTAATTTAACCAACAACAACCCCGGTAAATATT
>JAQUSR010000074.1 GCA_028710155.1 Bacteroidales bacterium
TATCGGGTGCATCATCCACCAAATGTTGACGAACATACAGTTCTTCGGGTGAATATTCGGTAATAGAATAGGTTCCCGGAAGATCGAAAATATTGATAGTATAGCCTTTATGTTTAAAAACGCCGGTTTTGACAGCTACAGTAACGCCGGCATAGTTGCCCACTTTTTCACGCAAACCGGTAGCAAAATTAAAAAAAGAGGTTTTGCCGCAGTTGGGATTTCCCACTAATGCAACATTGATTGTTTTTAGTTTTTTATGGATGATTTCTTGAGTTTCTTCGTTGATAGTGCCATGAAAAACATCGTTATTGTCCGGATAATCTGTCAATTCCACCACTTCAATTTGCCGAGCTTCGCTTCGCCGTAACGAAATATGACTTCCCAAAATTTTATATTCAACGGGATCGCGTAAGGGGGCATTTTTGATGACGGAAATACGCTCTCCTTTTACGAATCCCATTTCCATAATACGATGTCGAAAGCCTCCGTGTCCGTTCACTTTCACAATAACGCAACTCTTTCCCGATGGGACATCGTTTAATGAGATTATTTTTTCGTCTTCCATACCTTTTTAAACCTTTTTTTATCGTCGGCAAAAGTATAGTAATTCAGCGAGCGTTGTATCATTATATATGATGAATCTTTAGGCTCAATTTCATCATATTTGATGGTTTTTTAGCTATGGTTTAAAACAAAACGTACTCGGAATAATTCCCACTTTGAATTGATCGATGAGTGTGCCATCGGGTGCATAACGATAAACAACGCCACGTTGCACATTATCAATGGCATCAGCTACCCACACTTCCGAAGAAACCGGATCAACCGCCAAGCCATAAAAGCCGCCAGAAAAGGTTGAATATGAACTTTCTATAAAAATTTCTGGTTCGTCAACAGCGGTGACGGAATGGCGATAAATGTGTCGACTAATAAAATAAACGGTATCTTTAGTGCCGTTGATGGCAATTTCGGAGGGACGCTCTGCTATTGGAAATGTCCACGTCTTTTCGACTGTTCGAGTGGCTGCATCAATTTTGGTTAATCCGCCCGACTCAACTCCATACGGATTGCCATCAAAACCGCCATCCGAAACCACCCACAATTTGTTGTATTTATCGATGACCATGGAGTTAGGTTGAATCATAACAGCAATGGAATCAACCACTTGATCGGTAGTGGCATCAATGACCAAAATCTGATGATCATATTTCCAGCAACACACAAAAATAAAATTTTCGAACTGAACCATTTGCTCGGTTGCATGTTGGTAAAATTGGTCGTTGTGATTGTTGACATCAATATGTCCGATAATTTCAAACGTTTGCGGTTGAACGATGGCAATCGACTTGGCATATAAATCGGTTACGTAGGCTTTGCTGTCAGACAGAAAGTGCATATATCGCGGGGAGTTTAAACCGGTGATTTTTCCCGCCAATTGAAAAGTGTTGACGTTGATGACATAAATTTTTCCGCTATTGTTCACCACAATGTAACCCAAACTGTCGCGAATAACCATCGATTGAGCCACATCGCCCAAAGTCAATCCGTTGGCTTCGAAAAAGATTTCGTTAGTTAACTCGTTTGTAGTCAAATCGTAATACGAAAGAGAAGCGTTGTCGTACATGAAATTTCCTTCGTTGATGATAAAAACGCCTGTCAACGGTTTGTTCAAGTTGTGATTCACTTGATTCCACAACAAATCGTCTTTCATGCAAGAAGTGAGGCAAAGTAAAACTGCACTGAACAGAAATATTATTTTTTTCATGGAAATTCGTATTAATTTTTTTGTAATGAACATCTTAGAAACGAACCATCAATTGCAACATAAAATTGCGTTTGGGCATGGGACGATATAAAATGGAGTGATAAGTTTCGTTGAATAAATTGTAGATTTTGAGTTCGGCAGAAAGATGTACATTTTTGATTTTGAAGTTTTTACCAAAGAATAAGTCGTTCATAAAATAAGGATATAACCAATCACGACGAGTTACATCGTTGCTCGAAGTGGTGAATCGCTCGCTATAACCGTTGAATTGATAGGTGATAAAAAAACCTTTGTACGAAACATTCAACAAACAATTTCCTGAATGCAACGGAATGTAAACCAATTGTTTGCCATACGATTCATCGCCCCAAACTAACGGATCGCCATAATTTTTGGAGCTGGTGTAGGCATAATTTCCTGCCACTTTGTAAGCAAAATTGCCCAATTTTCCGTCCAACGTTAAGTTTATTTCCAATCCTTGCGACAAAACACGTTGAATATTTCGCGGTTCCCAATAGCCTTTAAAACTCGGAATCCAAATAATCCAATGGTTAATATCTGATTGATAAACAGTTATTTCAGACGCGATATTGAGAAAACTTTTTCGCCACGAATATTCCAAACCCAACTCGGTACTATAGCCTTTTTCGGGAAGCAGATCGGGATTGCCGCCGGGTTGCCAATATAAGTCGTTGAGCGAAGGTTGGTGAAAGTTGCGAGCGATATTACCTTTTAATATAAACGGCTGCTTTTTCAATAATTTGAAATCGAAACCGAAAAACGGCACAAAGGGCGACCATTGATCATCAACGCGATCTTGTCGAAGCATTAAATTGAGGTTCAATCGATTCCAAAAACTTTTACGAATGCCCAAAAAAGCGGAAAGTTCCAATCGTGTTTTGTCGTAGCCGGTTTTTTGTACCGAATCGTGAGACGAAACATCGTAATAATCGGCACTAATTTGCCCTTCCAACGACCATGATTCAGAGATATTATATTGACATACAGCCTTGTTGTTGAAACTATTTTGCCGACTTTCCGAATATACTGCCGGAATCAATCCAATGCCCGAAATATTGTTTTTCAACGTGTAATTCAAATTTTTATAGGCATAACCGCTTTGAACAGTAAGTTTGGCTTTATGCGCATAAAAAGTCCAATCAATCAACGCCTTGTGATCCATGTCGATTTGATTGTTGAGGTTCGAGTTGTCGGGACCTTCGTAGCTGGTGGCACGTGGCAGCGATCGATCGGAATATTGTCCCCAATATTTTGCCGAAAGAACATGATTTTCTTGTGGGCGAAAATATATTTCCTGCAACACACCGCAACTTTTAAACGCAGCTTGATCGTTGGTATCCAACGGATTTTCGTAAGTTCCGGTTTCGGGATTGAAATAGACGATGCCGTGATTGATAAACGTAAAATCGTTTTTGGAATAATTGTGATAAATTCTCGTTTTCGATTGAATTTTTTTGTTGCCGATTCCAAATTGCAAAAACTCGTTGAAAGTACAATAACTGCCAATACCTTGCAAATATTTCACGGAAAGAGTGTCGTTCCAATTAACGGTATTTTTGATGTTGATAGATCCGCCCAAACCGCCGCTGTTGTCGGCAATAGAAGAAGTTCCGTGTTTAAGATTCATTTCATCAATGAGATAGACGGGAATTTGCGAAAAATCGACCATGCCGGTCATAGGCGAGTTGATATTCATTCCGTTCCATGTTACCTGCGTATGCGAAGCAGCTGTTCCTCGAAACGAAGCAGTTGCCAACGCACCGCGACCGTGATTTTTGATAAAAATCGGTGTGTTTTCCGACAACAAATCGGAAAGATTTACATTGATTTTTTCGAGTAAAGTTATCGAATCTACTTGAGTACGTTTCATGCCGGCATCTTCTTTCACAAAAATGCGCTCTGCCACCACTTCAACGCCTTGCAACTCGTGCGATTCCTTTTTTTCTTGTTGCGAAAAACCGTTTAACGATAACAAAATCAACCCGATAAAAAGCAATATTCGAAACATCTTTCCGATTTTTATGACCATTTTTTGTCGAAACTGCGTTCGTTATTGTTTGATGATTTTTTTGAAAACAGGTGCAACGCCTTGTGTTTCAATCTTTAAAAAATAAGAACCATGAGGCTGATCAGAAAGGTCAATGGTTTGTTGTTGAGAGACATTTTCCATAGTAAACAAACGTTGTCCGAGCATATTATAGACAGAAACGTTTGCTTTTTCCGACTCCGTTGTCAAAGTTAAAACGCCGCGCGTTGGATTGGGAAACAATTGAAACCGCTTTTCCCATTCTTCGGTAGCTGAATTTTCGGATAGAACGGTATGCACTTTTACAAATATTTCGGGGTTGGAAACCAACGAGCAGGTGAGCTCTACCGCTCCAAAATCGGAAAAGGTCAGTAGATTATTTTCATCGACTGTAACGCCGTTGAGCGAACTTTCCCACTGAATTTCAGCATTTTGTTGTAACCTTCCTTGATGAAAAACGAACACCTCCATCGAAAAGGGAACGGAGATGGATTTGGGCAAATCGCGAATTACGATTATATCAGAAATTCCTGTAATGGCGGCATTGGGTTCAACATCGACAGCGCCGGTGATTTCCGTAGAAACTTCGCCCGACCATCCGGCTTCAGCTAAAACAGCAGTTTGAACTTTTACAAAATCAATTGATTCCAAATCAACATAATTTCCGTTGGCATCCACAGCCCACGAAATATCGAAAGCATCGCCACCTGAATTTTCTTTTTCGCGGGTGTAGGGATTGTCGGGAATTGTATAAGGTGCCGATCCACGCAATTGATTATCAGCATATCCAAAAGAACGTCTTGGAAACGCAATCATAGTAGGATCTGTTTTATCCACCAAATTTTCTAACCGCGTACCGGTCAAAGTATATTGCGTTTGATTGATTTGAGGAAACGAATCAGCCATTGGGAAATAAGGTTGCGTTTGATTCGTATTGGCAAAAATGTAGCCGCTGTTGCCCAAGTTGTCGCTCCATAAAACATCGGTTGCCGAACTGCTATTGGGATTGTAATACGTTGTTTGATAATTTTTTATCGTTGATGAAAAAAAGTAATCGCTACCGGCTAATTCGTACCACACATCGTCCGGAAAACCATTTCCGTTGTCGTCTTTCATCACCGAAACCACTCCGGGTTCCGACCACGTGGGCAACGAATTCCCGAAAATCGTAAAATCAACACCGAAAGGATTATCAGGATGATTTTCAACAGGATTGGCAAATTTGAACACCACGTAACCGCCAAAAGCACCCAAACTCAACGATCCGGTAACAGATCCAACGATCGATTGCGGCGATAAGATCTGCGATCCCCACGGGGCTGCATTGATAAATTGCCCCGGTGCCGGCGTGTATTCAAAAATTTCTGTAATATATTGTGCATTAACTGTTTGAATGCAACAACATAATACAAGGATAATCAATATTTTTTTAATTTTTTGCTTTTTCATCAATAATTATTTCCAAAAACGGCTTAGTTAAATAGTGTTAGAAAGTTAAAGCAATGTGTAGTGAAAATGAAAGACTAATTTTTAATGATTTTTTTTGAGATTGTTTGATGTTCCATCGTCATTCGGATGATATAATTTCCGTTGGCAACATGTTTCAAATCAACGAAATGATTCTTTCCCTTAGCGGTGTTTTTGTAAATCAATTGTCCCATAACGTTAAAAATTTCAATCGAATGAATTTCATCTTCTGAAGAAATGGAAAATTGTCCGTTGCTTGGATTAGGATACACATTAACCATATTTTGCAATGTTTCATTTTCTTGAATGGCAACATTATCGCGATAGATTTTTGCCAAAGGAAATCCGTAAGAAAAGGTAATTACTTCATTTCCGACACCGCCAGCCAAAATATCACCCCGCGTTTTGAGCAAGCCCAACCATGTAGTTTCTTCAACCGAAGAGGCAATGATTGAGTAGTTTTCGGCATCGCCGATAGTTTCGTTCCACAAGGCAATGGCTTTTATACCGCCATATACATTAAAATCAAACAAAACGTTTCCGCTTGCGTCCACGTCGCAGTCGTAGGCTCCGGCGGGCATCGAAGAAAGTACCGTAGCATCGGCAGCAGTTAATGCAGGATGAGCAACATCGGCAATGGCGGCGGCAACATCGGCATTCGACCAACGATATAAATAGTTGGTGCTGCCATAAATGGAAGTGGCAAAATAAACATTGCCCTCGGCATCAACAGCAAGACCGGCAGAATAGCCCGATACCTCTATAATATTGCGGTGTTGGTTGTTGCCCGACACATCCAATAGACTGATGGCAGCTCCCGATTCATTGACAAACGACACCAATAGTTGATCGTTCCAAAATTCCATATCAAAATTTGCCGAAAAAGCGGCTCTTTGCAACCATTCTCCCGTTTCGGCATCTATTGAATAAATGCGATCATCAACGTTGTAATTGCTTGTAAATCCTGCCCAAATAGTCGAACCGTCAGGCGAAATGGTGATAAAAGCCGAAAAGTCACCGGCATTTTCAGGCACTTCGTAGGTGTTCAACAACTCTTCGGTGTCGGCATTAAAACAATAAATGGCTTCAGTGTTACCGATATACAAACGATTTTGATAAAAGTCGAACACGGAACAGGTGGTGTAGTCAGACAATAAGGTTGCCGATTGGTAACCCGCTTCAGGAGTAATAAAACTTTGCGAAAACATTGAGATGGAACTCAAAAGCAGAATCACTGCGGCGAAAAATTTTCTTTTCATGGTATCAGACATTAAGTTAAGTAATTTAAAAAATTCCACGTTTAAAAAATACTTATCACAGCAATTATTGCAGTTGAAAAGTCATTTTTAAAAATCACAAGGATTAAAAAAATGATTGACAACACCAATGTCGGATGAAAAGAAAAAGGATACTTTGAAAAAATTCAAAATCGCTCTTCACCCGAAAGCTATGAAATTGCAGCGGCAGGTCTTCTGACTCACGCTATTTTTGATGCGCCTTCCCATTTCATGATGTACGAAACAGTGGCATTTGCATCAACGTTACAGCGTTTACAGCAGCGGGTACTGTTACCGGATTTCACGGTATTCCCTATTATTATCAACGTTTTACACTATTGATAATTGTTCCTTTTTCAGGAACCGTTGCGAGCACAAAGGTAATGGTTTGTGAATCGAAATTATGTTAAAAAATTTTAATTTTAATAAATTCCTAATTGTTTGTCAAGATAGATTTTAGAAAAAAGTTGATAAGCATTCAATGAAATAAGTGATCAGAATTTTTTAAAAAGAAACAATATAAATGATAAGGTTTTTATCAGAAAATCAATAATTTATAGTTGAAATAATAAAAAATAAATAATTGTAACAATAAGAAAATCATTAATTTATAGACGAATCATAAAAGCTAAAAAATATTTTTATTTTTCAAAAAATTGTATTAATTTTACAAAGGTTTTTTGGGCTGATTTTCTGAAGAAAAATCTTTTTTTTGATAAACATAATTTTATAATCTAATTTTCATGAATATTTATGTCGCCAATCTAGCTCCGGATGTCAATGAGGAGATGCTAAAAGTGCTTTTTTTACCTTATGGAGATGTCGAAAACGTAAGATTAATGGTTGATTTACAGACAAATATCAGTAAAGGATATGCGTTTGTCACTATGGTCGATGATGAAATGGCAATGAATGCCATCCATCAATTAAATGGAACATTGCTTAATAGCAAAAAAATTGCTGTACGAGAAGCCGGAAAATCAGTAGAAAATAATCTCGTTGTTTCAAAACCGGTTAAACATTCAGAAACAAAACCCGACTTTTCCATTTTTGAAGGATTACAACTTAAAGGTATTGTCAAATTTTTTGATGAAAAAAAAGGGTTTGGATTTATTTTATTGGAAAATCAACATGAATTATTTTTCCATTTTTCGGCTTTACCTGAAAATATGCCGAATCCACAATCCGGTTTACCGGTGCTTTTTAATATTCAATTCACTAAAAAAGGTTTTGTCGCTACCAATTTGATGTTTGAAATAGCGGATAATCAAGATTAATTTTCTATTATGAAATTTGTTGGATCTCATGTCAGTGCTGCCGGTGGTGTTGAAAATGCACCTTTGAATGCACAAAAAATCGGTGCCAATGCTTTTGCTCTATTTGTCAAAAACCAACGGCAATGGGTAGCACCGCCTTTGTCTCAAAAAAGTATTCAACTTTTTAAACAAAATTGTCAAGAATATGATTTTCAATCTGTTCAAATTCTTCCCCATGATAGCTATTTGATCAATTTGGGACATCCCGATACAGAAGGGTTGGAAAAATCGAGAGCAGCTTTTTTGGATGAAATACAACGTTGCGAACAATTGGGGCTTGATCGATTAAATTTTCATCCGGGAAGCCATTTGAACCAAATAAGCGAAGAAGAATGTTTACACCGTATTGCCGAATCGCTCAATATAGTTTTGGAAAAAACAAATGGTGTTACGGCAGTGCTGGAAAATACCGCCGGACAAGGTACGAATATGGGTTTTACTTTTGAACAGATTCGCTATATTATTGATTTCGTAGAAGATAAATCACGCGTTGGCGTTTGTATTGATACTTGTCATGCCTATTCTGCCGGTTATGATTTAAAAACAGAAGAGGGTTTTGAAAAGACATGGAAAAAATTCGATGAAATAATTGGATTTCAGTATCTTAAAGGAATGCACTTGAATGATACTAAAAAAAATTTTTATAGCCGTGTTGATCGACATGATAGTTTAGGAGCTGGTTTTTTAGGTGAAAAACCATTTCAACGCATCATGAATGATGTTCGTTTTGACAATATTCCATTAATTTTAGAAACGCCCGACGAAACAATTTGGCAAGAGGAAATTGAACGTTTACGTAGTTTTATCAACGCATAATATTGTTGGAAGGTTTACCGAACACGATGCTTGACAAAGTGCGGAGTAGCATATAACACAAACACCAACAAGGAAATAAAAGCACAAATGGTGCCAATGATATAAGTAAAACGAAATCCTTGCCATTCTGAGAGGTTTCCTCCCAAAAACACACCCAATCCAATACCGACATCCCAACTAGTCAAATAGGTGGCGTTGGCACTGGCGCGCCGATTATTAGCTGCTAAGTTGATAAACAACGTGTTGATGGCTGGAAAAACGGTTCCGAAACCATATCCGATGAAAAAAGCAATGAGGTAGTATACAATATATCCGATTGTTAAATTGAATACAACCACTTGATTGAGAAATATTTCCCCAAAAATTCCGATCAATGCGATGACTATTCCGTTGCGAATATTTTGCGTAATCAATCCATGATCGACCTTTTTTCCGGAGGCAACGCGCGACAAAATCATTCCGACAGCCATCACCGAAAAGAAAAATCCCGAATGAGAAGTTATGCCCAAATCGTGTACATACAAGGCAATGTAGGAGTTGGTCATAGCGTAGGGAATGGCAATCAGCAATAGTGTGATGCCGGCCGGAATACCTTGCACGATGAAAAAACGATCCAACGAAATTACCTGCTTTTTTTGTGGTAATTTTTGGGGAGCTTTTACCATAACGGCAAAAATGAAACCGAAAAATCCGGTGGCAATGGCAGTGATAAAAATGGCATCAAACGAAAAGTAATCTTTCAAAAAAAGTCCGGTCATCGGACCAATGGCCATTGCTAAGTTGCCCATCACGCCATAGTAGCCCAATCCTTCTCCGCGTCTCGATGAGGGCATAATGTCGATGACCAACGTGTTGCCGGTGGTTGCCAACATGCCAAAAGCAAATCCGTGAAAAATTCGCAATATCGTGAAAATCAACAACGCACCAGCCAATAGGTAGCCGATAAAAATGGAGGCAAACGCAAAATAGGCAATCAAAAAAAGAGGTTTTCGCGAAAAAGTATCGGCTAAAAATCCCGAAAAAGGACGAATGCACAATACCGAAATGGTGTAAATGGATAGAATTATGCCTACTACATTCTTTCCGGCTCCAAACACACCGATGAGATAAAACGGCAGTGTCGGAATCAAAAGATAAAACGAAAAACTCATCATGAAGTTGGCGATGCTCATGAAGATAAAATCTCGAGTCCATAAACGATCAATCATCGGACTATTCATGATGTTTTTTCAGTTGATCAATAAATGATTGACAATATTCTATTCTTTTTCAATCCTAAAGCTGAATTTTTGTGAAATTTTATCTCTGAAAAGATATAAAATAAAGTAGTAAGCTATCAAACCAACGATGCCGCTCAAAGCAGCAATGCCTTCTGAAAGTTGGGCAAAAAGCATTCCTCCAATGAGGCTGATAAAAATGATAAAAGGTAGTAAATAGCCATAAAATACAGCTTTCCAGCCGGCGGAAGATTGCGATGTAACAATCACTCGATCACCGATTTGTAAATTATATTCAGGCTGTTGAGCTACATCTACAAACATCTCTTTCGATTCATTCATACCACACATTTTTTTTGCCGAACAACTGCCACACGCTGCCGATCGTTCGATTTTGACTTTGATATTTTTGTCTGTTATTGCGGTAATAATGCCGGTGTGTTGAATGCTTGCCATTGTGTTTTTAAATAAATGTTGATTGATGAGAAAAACGATTATCCGCCAATAATATTGGAAAAAATCTCAAAAAATGTTTGTTGATTTTCTATTGAAGATATTCCATCATAAAACTGATTTCAAGTATCTGATTTTGTCGAAAGATGGTTAAATATTGAATCTAACGACTTCTAAAAATCTCAATTTTATACGAGTTTCACCCAATAAATATCAATAAAAAAACAAATAAGCTAACCCAATGGCTGCCAAAATGCCGGCTAAGTCGGAGAGCAAGCCGCAAGTTACGGCATAGCGTGTTTTTTTGATGCCGATGGAACCAAAATAGACGGCAAGGATGTAAAAGGTGGTGTCGGTAGCACCTTGAAACATACACGACAAACGTCCTACAAAAGAATCAGCTCCGTAGGTGGTCATGGCATCTACCATCAATCCGCGGGCGCCGCTGCCGCTTAACGGTTTCATCATGGCTACGGGCAATGCCGGCGAAAAATCGCTGTTCAAACCCACTGCGTTAATGCACCATGCAATGCCGTCAATCAGATAGGTCATGGCTCCCGATGCGCGAAATACGCCGATTGCCACCAGAATGGCTACTAAATAGGGAATGATGCGTATGGCTACGTTGAAACC
>JAQUSR010000075.1 GCA_028710155.1 Bacteroidales bacterium
GATATTCCTTTTTTGTCATTTATTGCATCGGAATTTGCTGTAGGATTAGATGGTATGATTCATTTTTACAAAACCGAAAAAGCACATCTTCAAAAAGAGATGGAAGAACAGTTTATTCAACAAATGAATTGGTCTCCGTTATTACCAAAGCCTTATATTACAACAAGTTCAAAACAATTACTTTCAAAACTCGACTACAACTATGTTCGCGGAATTACAGCTACCGCTCCCGGTTTTTACGGTCCACAAGGCAGAACTATTCGAGCCGAATTGTTAGAACCAAATTTACCAGATAAATTGAGTCAAGTTAATCTTAACGGACACAAAATCACCAATTTGGAAATGGAAAGCAGTTGCCTTTTTGCCTTGTCTAACATTCTTGGACACGATGCTCTAACCGTTTGTTTAGGTATTGCCAAACGTGCAACCGGAGAATTTGCCGCCGATTATCACCCTCAAATGCAAAACCTCATTCACTCTATTTTAGAAGATGTTATTCAATAAAACATTTTTTTTAAGACAAATGATAAACTATTATTTCACTTATTATCAACTACATGGAATCAATTAAAGAGATATATCGAATCGGTCACGGACCATCTAGCAGCCACACCATGGGACCTTTTCGTGCCGCCACTTTTTTTAAAGAAAATTTTGCTGATGCAGTTTCGTATCAAGTTGTGTTGTATGGCAGTTTAGCCGCTACTGGAAAAGGACACTTAACCGACAAAGCCATTATTAAAGCATTAGAACCTAAACAAGTTGAGATAGAATGGCAACCGACCATTTTTTTAGAACGTCATCCCAATGCGTTGAAATTTACTGCATTAGATTCAGAGAAAAAGGAAATCGGATCTCAAATTGCTTATAGTGTAGGTGGTGGAAGAGTAGTTTATGAAGGCATTGACGAAAAAAATACCGAAACCAACATTTATCCGTTGACAACTATGACGGAGGTGATGAACTGGACAAAACAAAACGGAAAAATGTATTGGCAATACGTCAAAGAACACGAAAATGCCGATCTTTACGACCATTTAGAAGAGGTTTGGAATGTAATGAAAGCAGCTGCTCAACGCGGTATCGATACAGAAGGCTCTATTCCAGGCGGTTTGAATCTTCCAAGAAAAGCACCTTCTTTTTATATAAAAGGTAATTCTTATACTGATTCGCTCAAAAGAAGAAGTATGATTTTTGCCTTTGCGTTGGCTGTTGCTGAAGAAAATGCATGCGGAGGTGTTGTAGTAACAGCTCCTACATGCGGATCGTGTGGCGTTTTAGCTTCTGTTTTATATGTGTTACACACCTTTTATAATTTTGCTACACCAAAAATCTTAAATGCATTAGCCACAGCTGGTTTAATTGGAAATATAGTCAAAGAAAATGCCTCTATTTCCGGAGCCGAAGTCGGCTGTCAAGGCGAAATCGGAGTTGCTTGTGCCATGGCTGCGGGTGCGGCCTCTCAACTATTTGGAGGAACGCCTGCTCAAATTGAATATGCTGCCTCCATCGCGTTGGAACATTTTCTCGGTTTGACTTGCGACCCTGTGTGTGGTTTGGTTCAAATTCCATGCATTGAACGTAACGCAGTGGCTGCTGCTCGTTCTTTGGATGCTAACTTATACGCCATTCTTTCTGACGGTCAACATCTTGTCAGTTTCGATAAAGTGGTAAGAACCATGAAACAAACCGGAAAAGATTTGCCTTCCATTTACAAAGAGACGTCAGGTGGCGGATTAGCCGTATTTGCTCATAAAAACGAATAAGCCGGTTTAATATATAAAAGGGATCATTCGTTTTTTTGTTTTACAAACGTGTGCTTCGGGAAACATTTCGTTATAGCGTTTCCAAATGGCGTTGGCGCGTGGTGCTAAATTGGCAAATGTCCAAATCGCAAATACCGCTCCCGAAAACGACCATGTTAAAACAGCAAAGCCAACCCACTCAACAAATTCGCCAAAATAGTGGGCTGAAGTTACATATTTAAAAAAACCTTTTTGTGGTAAATAGTGATTGTTGTCACCCGGTTTTCGTAACTCTCTAATAATCTTGTCGGAATCATAATCAATGATCATTCCAAAGAAAAACAAGATAGTTCCTATAATGAATTGTGGTGACCATAACCAACTGATTTGATACATATTATCCGGTGCAAAATAAAAAATCCATCCGCCTTGCATCAACGCATTGATCACGTTAAAAAATACGCCGATAAACATGATGGAAAGTGCCATTTTGCTTTTTCCTTTCATTAAAAAGGGAAAAACTAAAGCACGATAAAAATAGTGAACTTCAAAAAACAGGAAAAAGATACACGGAACGATGCAAAATTTTCGATCCGATAGGCTCCATAAAATCCACATCGTTACAAAAACAGGCGTTTCCATGATACACCATCCTATTTTATTATTGATGGCGGCACCCCATTTTTTACTCTGAAATTGTCCATATCCTGCTTTGATAAAAAACAAAGCAATAAAAACGATAACGGCTAAAACGGACATTCCAATCAGCCCCCAATTAAATTGTTGTAAAGAAAAATTCATTCTTTAAAATTTTATTAATAATAATATTAATTGTCAATACTTTATAATATATCTTCGTAACAGTTTTTTGAATAGATATTACGCTCTTCTTGATCGTGTGATTGATACCAAACTTGTGCTAAAAAGGGATTCGAAGTAGCTACAACATCGTAATTCCAATCCGGAGGATCACATTCCGGACAACCATGACCGGCGCGTAAAATAGTATATGGTGTTGCCATAAAATGATGTCCAAAAGAGCATTGCCATTCAAGTGGTTGAAATTCATCACCATTCCATTCCGGAGAAAGTAATTTCCAACCTCGAAATTGCGCTGCTGCTTGTAAATCCAAAATATCAAGTTGTTGTTTATGTTCATCAAAACCATGTTGCAAACGAATAGTAGCCGGAATAGGTGATTTTTGCAGCATTTCCCAACTCGACATATTTTGCTGTTGCTGATATGATTTCCAGAAAGCCTTCACACGCAAATCGTTATGCGATTGAATCCAATGTAGTGTTCCCGCTTTCGATAATGCCATAGCTTTCAATTGACTGCGTGTAACTTTTTCTACCATCCAACGCAACGGTGGTAAAATAGTATTCAATCGTGCGACCCATTTCAAATAAAAAGGTAATTTTTTCCAAACCAACTTCACATAATCATCAAACGTATCTCGTTGAAAATGCAAATATTCATTTAAAACATTCGTATCTTCACAAATTGCAATATGTTGATTGCGAGAAGTAAACCATTGCGTATCCAATATTTTTTCCAAACGCATACCCATCAAACCAAATATACGTTTCAGCAAAGTATAATAATCAATTTGACACGAAACACCACCGCCCATGTTATAAATATTTTGCCAAAAATCTGAATCATCGTCTATATTTATACATTGAGCCAAACCAAAACCGGCATCACGCGCAGTAACACATTCTATCCAACAATTCAGCGGTTGTTGAAACATGATAGGTGCTTTCAACGAAAATAGATCAGGAATCACGATAAAGGTTAAACGAAGTTGTGCCCATTTTTTTAGTCCGGAGTTGATGACCAATTTCTCTGCACTATATTTCGAAAGTCCATAAACATCAAATGGATTGATGATCAATGGATCGCCAACACGCACTTTTCTAACACTTCCGTTTCGATCGCCATATTCGGAAATGCTTCCGATATTCACAAATTTTATTCTTTCGGCTCCGTCGGGTTCATTTTTGATAGCTTGAATCAAAGCATCGACTGCTTTAATATTCACTTTTTCAGCTTGTTTTGGATTCAAATCCGATTGAGGCGGAATGATTGCCATGCAATTAAAAACAAAATCGACACCTTTTACTGCCAACAAAATATCTTCATAATTAGTGGCATCGCCCCAAACGATTTTCAATTTCCCGTATTGAGAAATTTTATCGTTTTGCGATATTTTCAAACCTATTTCTTGAAAAAAAGGTTGGAATTTTTTAAGATTTTTTGGAGATTTTCGCAGCAATAACACTACATTCACCGATGAATGTTTCCAGATTTCTTGAAACGCTTCAAAGCCCATGGAACCACTGGCTCCTGTAAGTAGTACAGTTTTATTATTTTTCAATTGTAGCCAATGATTTATAAATCAGTGCGACAGCATAAGCCGTTACGCCCTCTTTTCTACCTTCAAAACCCAATTTTTCGGTGGTTGTAGCTTTTACGGAGATGTCTTCAACCGATATTTGCAACGTGTCGGCAATGGTTTGTTGCATAGATGGAATATACGATGAAATTTTCGGTTCTTGTAAAGCAATTGTTGCATCAATGTTTCCGATTTCAAAACCACTTTCTCGAAGCATTTTTGCCACTTGTTTTAATAAAATTTTGCTGTCAATACCTTTATATTGTGGATCTTTATCCGAAAAATGAAAACCGATATCACGCATATTGGCAGCGCCAAGCAATGCATCACATATTGCATGCAGCAACACATCGGCATCAGAATGTCCTACAGCACCGCTCGAATGCGGCACTTCAATACCTCCAATAATAAAAGGTAAGCCGTCTTGCAAACGATGGACATCCATTCCATAACCTATACGAATCTTTTGCATACTATTTTTATAAAAAAAAGCGGACTAATTGCCCGCTTTAATGCTATAATAATTTGTTAATTATTTTCCAAAATTAAACGTTAATGAAAAACGTAAGGTGTTGTCTTGTGGACTGATGGTTGAAGACGTAATATTTTTTCCAAAAGAAGTAGGAACTAAATATGAAACGCCTAAATCAAAAACATTGTAAGTTAAACTGATACCGAAAGTAAGATATTGTCTGTTACCTTTCATCGGGCTTTCGTGGAAATAACCGGCACGAGCTCCAAATAATTTTTCACCCGGATTGAGGTGATAATAGTATTCTACAGCAACGCTGTACATCCATTCTTTCCATTCTTCTGAAAAACCATTCGGTGCATCATAGAAGGATTGAATCATACCTTTAACGACTGATACGTTAGGATCTTTTCCTTCAACAATATTTCCAGCAGAATCTCTAACCGGTTGTGTCGGCACCAATAATTTGCTGGCTTCCAATGCTACGGTTAATGAGTTATGATCATCAAAATTCATTTCAAATGAAGGTCCAAAACGTAAAGTAGTTGGTAAGAAGGCTTTTTCTTCTGCGCCACCGCCGGTATAGGCAATTTTAGCACCAATATTGGTGATGGTTGCACCTACGCCTAATGTCGAGCCGTTCAATACGTTTTCGAAAGGTTCACGATATAAGAAAGCGATATCAGCAGCACCTGTATTACCCGGTTTTAAATTTTGTCCATTACCATCATAACCGGCAGTTAGATTAGAACGAATATAACGAGCTGCAACAGCGCCTGAAATTTTTTCAGAAAATTTACGGGAATAGGTTACATCTATAGCAAATTCATTGGGTCTATAAGTTCCTAATGAATGACCATCTTCATTTGTAAAATTAATTTTTCCAATAGAAAAATAGCGTAAAGAGGCTGCAATTGCTTGTCTATCATCTAATTTATAATATCCATAAACGGAAGATAAACCGATGTCATTAGCCAATTCTGTTAACCATGGAATGTAAGAAACCTGAAAACCGCCTTTGTTTTCCAAAAAAGCATATTTAGCTGAGTTCCAATACAAAGAAGCAGCATCAGCTGAGGTAGAAACACCAACATCACCCATACCGCCTCCGCGTGCATCCGGAGAAATAGTCAAAAATGGAACACCTGTGTTAATCACATTAGGTTCATCTTGAGCTGTTGCTTTAGGAAGTATCAACGCTGTTATTGCCAGCAAAACCAATAAGGTTTTAATACAAAAATTCTTCATGTTATATTCTATTACGTTTAATAATTAATCAATTATGTTAAATCTTTACATATTCTATTCACATAAAATGTGGTTTGCAAAGGTAATGTATTTTTTATTCTTTGTACTTTTTTTTAATTTTTTTTTAAGAAAAATAAAAAACGTTGTTTTAAAAACAATTTTCGACTTTCTGGTTTTTCAAAAAATATTTTTTTAAACGATTATTTGATTTGATTATTGCATCTTTTATAAATTTATTTAAAAATATTTTTTCTAAAAAAGTAAAAACAAATCGACGATTGAAAATTTTATAAATATATGTAAATCTTTCTTTTAAACATAATAACGTGAAAGCAATGAATATTGATAAACTTACATAAATTATGCAATACCATAAATTAATGTTTTAAATATAATCCATTGACCGGTATTATTTTCAAAAATTAAAAATTTTTCGAAACATCAAAGACATATTATCTATAATGTTAATGTTCTAAATTGGCGTAATGAAATGATGACTTTACTCCCATTACGCATCATATTCTTGTCTTATTTTAAAAAGTGAATAATTTTTTCCAAGATAATTGGTCAATGACACAACTATCTCATTTACTTTTTTTCAACCTCCAACTATTTCAATTGAAACAAAATTTTAATAATCAACAACACATATTCTCTCAAATTAAGTCGGAAAAATCATCAATTGAGTTACCTTTGTACCATCATGGAAAGCGAAGAAAAAAAAATATTTTCCTTATATCAACTGCTTGAAAGTGTAGAACGTATGGTTTCAAAACACTACATAAATCAATATTGGATTCGTGCAGAAATGATCAAATTGAATCGATATCAAGAACAGCATTGCTATCCGGAATTTGTAGAAAAAAAAGGCAATGAGATCATAGCTGATATTCGCGGAATCATTTGGTCTTCTACTTTCGATACTATCAATCAACGATTTAAAACCGTTGTTGGAGAGCCATTGAAAGACAATATGAAAGTAGTAATGTTGGTGAAATTGGATTACACGCCAAAACGCGGATTAATGCTTCAAATATTAGATATTGATCCAACTTTTACCTTAGGCGACATGATGTTGGAAAAATCGCACGTTTTAGCAGGATTAGAAACGGAAGGTTTGATGCGGAAAAACAAACAATTACCGGCTTTTCTATTACCAAGACGAATTGCCATAATATCTGTAGTAAGCAGTAAGGGATACCAAGATTTCAACAATGTACTGAGCACTTTTTCAGAACATTATCGCCCCTATTGTATGTTATTCACTGCCGCATTGCAAGGAGATAAAGCAGTGGATTCTATGATCAATGCTTTTCAAACCATAAAAAAGAACCATCAATTGTTTGATGTGGTTATTATTTTGCGAGGCGGTGGCAGCGAAGTAGGGCTTACCTGTTACGATGATTATCGGTTAGCGGCAGAAATTGCTAATTTTCCGATTCCCGTGCTCACCGGTATCGGACATTCCTCCAACGAAACCATTGCAGAGATGGTAGCATGGAAAAATCTGATCACACCAACAGATACTGCCTATCACATCATCAACTATTTCAAAACAGCTGAAAAAGAAATTCAGGTTCTCGCACAAAAAACCGTTACTTGTGCTTTGAATTATTTAAATGAAAAATCGAATAAGGTCCAACAATGTACTACCAGCCTTCAATGGAAAACTCAAAAACAAATTAAACTGAACAAAGTAGCCTTAGAAAATCAGCAATTTCGTTTGAATTTTTGTATTAATTTATTGATTTCTTCTCAAAAAAACACTCTAAATCTCACTGCACATCAATTTCAAAAATTGGCTCTTTACTTTTTACAAAAAAAAGAACATCAATTAGAAATGACTTCTTTGAGAATAACCATAACAAATCCGCAACAATTGTTACGTCAAGGTTATTCATTAACCCGCAAAGAGGGAAAAATAGTTCAATCGATTCACGACCTTCATTCAGGCGATCGCATCATCACAGAAATTCATGACGGACAAATTGAAAGTATCGTCCAATAAACAAAAAAATGTCTTTATATAATATAATGGTATTATCACATGAAAGAACAAGAAAGCTACGAAAAATCTTACCAAGAATTGGTAGAAATAGTCAAAGAAATTGAATCGGAAAATATTGATATTGATTCACTTTCAGAAAAAGTTCAACGAGCCAAAAAACTTATAACTTTTTGTAAAAACAAATTGAAAGTAACCGAAAAAGAGGTTACAGAAATTCTCAAAACGCTAGATAAATCGGACGATTAAACTCAATATCAGTAAAAAAAATGCTCAAATAAAACGAAGAAACGATAAAAAAATCATAAAAAAAGTATCAAAAATGATACTATCTTTGCACCCTTAAAAAAAAGCAAGTATGCTGACAAGAAGAGACCTCAGAATGAAAGTGTTGCAATCTTTATACGCAACCGAAATATCTTCAATGAATCAACTGCAAGAAGCAGAAAACCAGTTAATCAAAAGTACGGAAAGTATTTATGATTTATTTATTTATCAATTATCTTTTATTTTGGAGATGTCGGAATATGCTCAAAACAAAATGGAAGAAAATAAACAAAAACAGTTGCCCACACTTGAAGATTTGCATCCTAATACACGTTTTTGGAATAATCCTTTTTTGCAAATTGTATGGGAAAACAAACAATTGCAAAAAGAGATTGAACGACTTAATATTCATTGGGATAATTATCCGGAACTTTTTCGCGACATCTATAACAACTTCAAAAACAGCGATGAATATAAACAATACTCGGCAATAGAAACTAAAAATTTCAAACAAGCACGCCATATTACCACATTTTTTTACACCGACTTTATTCTTCCAAACACCACATTAGAAGGTATTTATGAAGAAAAGCAACTTCATTGGAATAGCGATTTGCTCATTGCGGCTTTTTTGGTAGTACAATATTTTGAATCCATTAATACCTCCACTTCACCCGATGAAGCATTGCCGCCTTTATTGAAAACCAGCCAAGAAGATGGTAACTTTGATGTTGAAGACGACCGCACATTTATGTGCAACCTATTGAGAAAAGTGATCATTCATAATGAAGAATATGACCAAATTCTATCGTCTCATATTAAAAATTGGGACTATGACCGTGTTGCCAAAATTGATATTCTGATTTTAAAAATGGCATTAGCCGAACTACTCGAATTTCCAACTATTCCCATTAAAGT
Source organism: Bacteroidales bacterium (assembly GCA_028710155.1). Lineage (GTDB taxonomy): Bacteria > Bacteroidota > Bacteroidia > Bacteroidales > WRLA01 > WRLA01. The sequence continues at coordinate 9,055 of JAQUSR010000075.1, forward strand.
TACTATTAACGAATATATCGAAATTGCTAAAGCTTTCTCAACACCTAAAAGTAATATTTTCATCAACGGTTTGTTAGACAGTCTAATACGAGAATTTAAAGAACAAGGTAAAATAAAAAAATTGGGTCGTGGATTGTTCGACGGAAAAGAAAAAAAGACGACTGTCGAAAAATAAAATTAATCATTGTTCCACCTTTGTTTAACACAAAGTTTATATCATTCATTTCCCTAAAAAAATCACACTATGGTTACATTAAACAGAGAATTAATCAAACAGCTGCCCAAAGCAGAACTACATTGCCACTTAGATGGCTCTATGCGCGTTGCTACTATTTTAGACCTCGCTCAACAACAACATGTTGAACTTCCAACCACAGACGAAAAGAAATTGCGTTCCATCCTCGAAGTCGGCATGGATTGTCAAAGTTTAGAAGAATATTTACGTCCGTTTAACATCGTTAACAGCGTTTTACAAGAAGCTGAAGCCCTCACACGAGCCACTTATGAATTAGCTCAAGATTGTGCCGAGGAAAATGTACGGTACTTAGAAATTCGATTCGCCCCTATTTTACACACACAAAAAGAATTACGATTAAATGACGTGGTGAATGCCGTACTAAAAGGTAAAGTCATGGCAGAACACGATTTTAATATTCAAATCGGCATCATCATTTGCAGTATCCGCCACAACGATCCGGAAGAATCATTGCTCTCGGCTGAATTGGCAGTCGCATTCAAAAATCGAGGAATATGTGGCTTTGACCTTGCCGGTGCAGAGAAAGATTATCCGGCAAAAGATCACAAAAACGCATTTTATCTCATTGTTAATAACAATATTAACACAACCGTTCATGCCGGAGAAGCCTACGGTCCGGAATCCATTCACCAAGCACTACACGAAGTGAATGCCAACCGCATCGGACACGGAACTCGTTTACGCGAAAACGGCGATTTGCTGAATTATGTGAACGACCACCGTATTCCGTTGGAAATGTGCATCACTTCTAATTTACAAACCAAATCGGTCAAATCGTTAAAAGATCATCCCATCCGTTTTTATATGGATTTCGGAATTCGCGTCACCATCAACACCGACAACCGTTTGATTTCAAAAACCACGCTCACTGATGAATATATGTTGGCAATCAATACTTTTCATCTAACTGAACATGAAGTTTGTACCTTAATATTAAATGGTTTCAAATCGTCTTTCCTCCCCTACTCCATCAAAAAAGAACTAACACGCTCGGTGGTAGGAGAATTAAAATCGTTTGGAATGTGGGACGACACCGATTATTATATTTAGAATATTTTATTAATTAATTGTATATGAAAAAATTATTTTTTCTTATTATGACAGCTCTTGTCTTATCAGTCGGATGTAATTCCGAGAAAAAAGAGGCATCAAATCCTCTTTTACAACCATTTACAACACCTTACGAAGTGCCACCGTTTGATCAAATCAAATTGGAACACTACCAACCGGCGTTTGAATTTGCCATGCAACAACACAACGAAGAAATTGAAGCCATCGTTAACAATCAAGAAGCACCAACGTTTGAAAACACGATTGTAGCGTTGGATCAATCCGGATTATTGCTCAACAAAATCGGCAACATTTTCTTTAACGTTTACGAAGCAGAATCGGATGAAGCTATGCAAGCCTTAGCCAACGAGTTAACACCTGCATATTCGTCTCATTTCGACA
>JAQUSR010000076.1 GCA_028710155.1 Bacteroidales bacterium
ACAGCCATATATTTTTTCACCCACACATCGCTCAACTGAATAAAATCAAATGCGGTGTTTACATTCATCTCTTTCAATCGTTTGGAGTGTCTTCGACCAATGCCCCACACATCTTCGACCGGCATCCATTGTAAAGCTTTTTCGCGTTTAATTTCACTATCGATCCAATAGATACCGCCAGTTTTTTCGGGAAATTTCTTGGCAATTTTGTTAGCTATTTTCGACAAAGCCTTTGTAGGAGCCACACCGATACTGATAGGAATGCCCGTCCATTGTTGTACTTGTCGGTGCATTTTTTGCAAATAGTCGGGCAGGTGCATCCGTTCAAAACCATCTAATTTCAAAAAGGCTTCATCGATGCTGTAAATTTCCATATCGGGACAATAGGCGCGTAAAATCTGCATCACGCGGTGACTCATATCGCCATACAACGGAAAATTGGCTGAAAAAACCTGCACATTATTTCTGCGAAAAAGTTGTTCGTTTTCAAACGCCGGCGCACCCATCGGAACGCCGATAGCTTTGGCTTCGTTGCTGCGTGCAATCACACATCCATCGTTATTGGAAAGCACCACAATGGGCTGTCCAACTAAATCGGGACGAAAAACACGCTCGCAGGAGGCATAAAAATTATTACAATCGACTAGGGCAAACATTGGGTTGGGAAGGGATTAATGGATGAAAAGATTAATAGATAAAAGGATTAAAGGAGAAATGGATAAAATGATAAAAATACGATCATCACTTTTACCGTACTTTTTTAATGACATACGTTACAATTCCCCAAATGGTAAAATTGGTTTCGGGGTCAATTCGTATCGGTTTATATTTTGGATTTTCGGGCATCAGCATCAGATTGTTTTTATTGATTTTCAATCGTTTCAAAGTAAATTCTCCGTCCAAATAGCAGACGGCAATTTTTCCGTCTTCGGGTTCAATACTTTTATCAATAACCAACAAATCACCATCATTGATACCGGCGCCTTGCATCGATTCACCTTGCACACGACCATAATAGGTTGCCGCCGGATGCTCAATCAGTTGTTGATTTAAGTCAATGGTTACATCCTCGAAATCAAGTGCCGGAGAAGGAAAACCCGCACTGATGCCAAACGACAACATCGGAAGCGGAAGTGCTGTTGCAACTGTGGTTGAAAATATGTTAAGAGACATCAGAAATTAATTTTTCATCAAGATTCAGAATTACAATTTATTGATTAATTTTCAAATTGATTTTATATTCATCAAAAAATTGATGCAAAATTAATAATTTTTGAATAGTGACCGATATTATTAAAATATAAATTGAAACATCAATAAAATTAATAATGGTAAAAATGTAGAAAAATGAATATCAATAATGGTGAATATTTAATTTGTATGACGTAGCCATAAAATTCTTTAATCAATCAACCTTAAACTTTATTACCTTTGCACCCAAAATTTCGTAGTATGAAAATATCCTATAAATGGTTGAAAACATACGCTAATATAGATTTAGCACCTGAAGAAGTCTCTCAATATTTAACCGATACCGGACTCGAAGTCGAGGGGTTAGAAAAAATTGAAACCGTTCGCGGCGGTCTCGAAGGCATCGTCATCGGTGAGGTGAAAACCTGCATTCCGCATCCCGATTCCGACCATCTTCATATTACTACTGTAGATGTTGGTGGCGCGCAACCACTTGATGTTGTGTGTGGAGCAGCTAATGTTGCAGCCGGTCAAAAAGTGGTAGTTGCCACGGTTGGTGCTACCATGTATAATGCCGAAGAACCGTTTAAAATCAAAAAATCTAAAATACGCGGTGCTGTCTCCGAAGGAATGATTTGTGCCGAAGATGAACTTTGTTTAGGAACATCGCATGCCGGAATTATGGTTTTGCCCAACGATGCCGTCGTGGGAATGGCTGCCAAAGAATATTTTCACATAGAAGACGACTATGTGATCGAAATCGGACTGACACCCAACCGCACCGATGCCATTTGTCATATCGGCGTTGCCCGCGATTTGTTGGCTGCCTTACGTTGTTTGAAAGGCGACACCACTCCGTTGCAAGTGCCTTCTGTCGAAGATTTTAAACCGGATAATCATCATTTGAATGTAGATATTGACATTGAAGATACGGAAGCCTGTTCGCGCTATACCGGCGTGTTGGTCGAAGATATAACCGTTGCCGAATCTCCGGAATGGTTACAAAATCGCTTGCGCGCTATTGGATTACGTCCCATTAATAACGTTGTCGATATTTCCAACTACGTTTTGTGGGAAGTAGGACAACCGCTCCATATTTTTGATTTGGAACATATTACAGGAAATAAAATTATCATTCGCAAACCGCATCAAGGCACCAAGTTTGTTACTTTGGACGGCGTTGAACGCTCGCTTAGCGGCAAAGATTTGATGATTTGCAACAGCGAAGAACCGATGTGCATTGCAGGCGTTTTCGGAGGACTCAACTCCGGCGTTACCGAAAAAACCAAAAGCGTTTTCATCGAAAGTGCCTATTTCAATCCAACCTGTATTCGGAAAACCGCGCGGTTTCACGGATTGAAAACCGATGCATCGTTCCGGTTTGAACGTGGTGCCGATATTGAAATTACCGTTTGGGCAGCCCAACGTGCTGCTCTATTATTGAAAGAAATTTGTGGCGGAAAAATAGCCTCCGACATCATTGACGTTTGTCCGCAACCCATTCAAAAAGTGGAAGTTGATGTGATTTTCAACCATGTTCAATCGCTGATCGGAAAAAACATTGAACACAATATCATCAAAGATATTTTGCAGTCATTAGATTTCGTTATTGTGAACGAATGGTCTGAAGGTATGCGTGTTGTAGTCCCCGGCTATCGTGTTGATGTAACGCGTGAAGCCGATGTGATCGAGGAGATTTTACGCATCTACGGCTACAATAATGTGGAGTTGCCCGAACAGCTCACCACCGCTCTTTCTTATCATCAAAAAAACAATTCGGAAGAACTTCGCAATAAAATATCCGACTTTTTGTCGGCATCAGGCTACAATGAAATGATGTGCAACTCGCTCATGTCGCAAAGTTGGTGCAAAGATTTGTCCCTTTATCCCGAAGAGAAGTTGGTGAAAATCATCAACCCGCTCAGCAGCGATTTGGACATTATGCGTCCGACTATGCTTGCCGGCGGAATGGATGCCATTTTATACAACATCAATAGAAAAAATACCAATTTATCGTTGTATGAATTTGGAAAAACGTATCGTAAAAACGATGCGGCCGAACAAGATGCGCCGGTTACCAAACGCTACGAAGAAACAACGCGTTTAGCCATTTTCCTTACCGGCAACAAAGAAGCTGAAAGTTGGAAAGGTGCCGTTGCCGCTTATAACTTCTTCGATTTGAAAAACATTGTTTTACGAGTTTTGCTAAAATTGGGTATTGCAGTCGAAAAGTTGACTGTTGAATCTGTCCACAGCGAACTGTTTTTTGAAGGTTTGGTATATTGGAATCAAACACAAAAAGTGGTAGAATTGGGACAAGTGGCACCGATGATAGCCAAACGTTATGATTTAAAACAACCCGTTTTCTTTGCCGAATTTGATTGGGAAGTGATTCTTAAACTTTTGAGCAAGAAATCGATATCATATAAACCGATTGCAAAATTTCCGGCTGTTCGGCGCGATTTAGCACTTTTGTTAGACCCGCAGATCACCTTTTTACAAGTCGAAAATTTGGCACTTCAAACCGAAAAGAAATTTTTGAAAAAAGTTTCGTTATTCGATATTTATATGGGTGACAAATTGCCTTCGGGTCGCAAATCGTATGCCGTCAGTTTTATGCTGCAAGACGAACAAAAAACGCTGGACGACAAACAAATAGAGCGCATTATGAATAATCTTATAAAAGCGTTCACAGAAAAATTGGGTGCTGAGATCAGATAAAATGTAAAATATATTTCTATAGATTATCTATACGATAGGATTATAAAACTTGTTAAATTTATTTTAACAAGTTTTTTTTTGATGTGTAGAAAAGAATACCTTTGTTTACATGAAAAAAGAAGAACGGTTTCAGAGATTTATCGATTATTTTTCAGTGGCATTACCACAAGCCGAAACAGAATTGCATTACGACAATCCTTTTCAATTATTAGTGGCCGTCATTTTGTCTGCTCAATGTACGGATAAGCGTGTCAATAAAATAACAACTTCACTTTTCCAAAGATTTCCAACGGCTGAGGTGATGGCGAAAAGTAGTGTAGAGGAAATTTTTTCTTTCATAAAAAGTTGTTCTTATCCCAATAATAAAGCCAAACATTTGTTGGGAATGTCTCAAAAGTTAATGCAAGATTTTAACGGGGTTGTTCCCTCAGATATGGAGTCTTTGATGACTTTACCCGGTGTGGGTCGAAAAACCGCTAATGTTATGGAAACAGTGGCTTTTGATATACCTGCAATGCCGGTTGATACCCACGTTTTTCGAGTTTCAGCACGAATCGGTTTGAGCGAAAATGCCAAAACGCCTTTACAAACAGAACAACAATTGGTGGCAAATATCCCGCAAAAATTATTAGGATTAGCCCATCATTGGTTGATTTTGCACGGACGATATAAATGTTTGGCGCGAAAACCACAATGCGAAACATGCGGTGCCCAAGAATTTTGTCGCTATTTTGAAGAAAAGCAAAAATAAAATTTTGATTTTTTGTCGATTCAAAAATTTTGCTAATTTTGCAATCACTTTTTTGATTAGAAATCGATTAAAAATAGTCTTAAAAATGTATCATTTAACAAAAGAAGTAATTATTAAAAATTAATACATTATGAAAAAAAGTTTGATTATTTTAAGTTTTATTGGAATTATGTTAATTCCGATGAAAGGTTTTTCTCAAATAGAGATAACAGTGGGACCCTCTTTTCCGGTAGGTTCGTTTCTCGATGAAGTAGAATCTTTTCAGACGGATAGCATCTATCATTTCACTGATGGCAACTATCTTTCAGGCGCCAGAATCGGCTTGGATGTTGGACTTAAATATCGGTTTAAAATTCATAAAAAGTGGCAAGCATTTGTGGGAGCCAATTTGATATGGAATCCCGTAAAAAAATCATTCCAAGAAGAGATAGAAAACAATATCAGTCTTTTTACAGAAGATTATAAGGTACGAAGCGGTCAATATTTTCAAATTCCCGTTATGGCTGGGGTAAACTATACGTATAATCCATCAGACGAATTTGGAATTTTTGTAGATGCCGGTTGTGGTGTCAATATAGTGCAACGTTCTCCTTTTGAAGTGAATAGAACATTGAAAAATAATTTGTTGCAAACTAAGGCGTATGATGTAAATATAAAATCAACCTATAAAACACTTTACAATTTTGCATTTCAAGCCGGAATAGGAGCGGTGGTAAAAAATAGGTATATGATTGCTGTTCATTACTATGGATTGGGAAACATGCGGTCGGAAGGTACAACCAAAATTGACGGGTTGGATAAAATTGCTAATGATTTGAACGAAAATATTTTACAAACATTTCCATTTCTTGCCGGAACCAATGAAAACCCTGACAAGTGGGATAAATCTGTTGATTTTAAATCAGACACAAAACGTTTTTCACAAGCCATCTCGTTCACTTTTGGTATCCGTTTTGGGCAATGTCATCAAGAAAAAAAGCCAAAAGCGGTTACTGCGAAAGAAAAAGAGACTTCAAAAAAAGTTAAAAACTCGAAAAAGCAAAAAGAATAAAACATAAATAATAAACAGAATATCAATTAATAAAAATAAACAATCATCATGGCAAAGGAAGATAACACACAAGAATTATTGCAAGCAGAAAAATTGAAAGCCCTGCAAGCAACCATTCACACTATTGAGAAAAACTACGGCAAGGGATCGATTATGAAATTGGGCGATACACCATCGGAAGAGGTGGCTGTCATTTCGAGCGGATCGATTGGATTAGATCACGCTTTAGGCGTTGGTGGTTTTCCGAAAGGACGTATCGTTGAAATTTACGGACCCGAATCATCCGGAAAAACTACCATTGCCCTACATGCCATTGCAGAAGCGCAAAAAAAAGGCGGGATTGCAGCATTTATTGATGCCGAACACGCTTTTGATCGGTTTTATGCCAAAAAATTGGGCGTCGACATAGAAAATTTGTTGATTTCTCAACCCGATAACGGCGAACAAGCACTCGAAATTACCGAAAACTTAATTCGCTCCGGAGCTATTGACATCATTGTCATCGACTCTGTAGCAGCTTTGACACCACGTAGCGAAATTGAAGGAGAAATGGGTGATTCTAAAATGGGTTTACAAGCTCGTTTGATGAGCCAAGCTCTACGAAAACTAACAGGAACTATTAGTAAAACAAAATCGTGCTGTATATTTATCAATCAATTGCGTGAGAAAATCGGCGTTATGTTTGGCAATCCGGAGACTACCACCGGTGGTAATGCTTTGAAATTCTACGCATCCGTTCGTTTGGATATTCGTAAAGCAAGCCAAATAAAAGATTCCGATACGGCAGTTGGTAATCGCGTTCGTGTTAAAGTGGTCAAAAACAAAGTTTCACCGCCCTTCCGTCAAGCAGAATTTGATATTATGTATGGTGTCGGCATCTCAAAAGTTGGTGAAATTATAGATTTAGGTGCCGAATTAGAGGTGATCAAAAAGAGCGGATCGTGGTTTAGCTATGGTGAAACGCGCTTAGGTCAAGGTCGTGATGCCGTTTCTCAACTTTTAACGGATAATCCTGATTTAATGGATGAATTGGAAACAAAAGTACGCGCAGCATTAGCTGCTCAAAACGATTAGATATTTAACTATATAAATTAAAAAGTTAATCATCAGAATATCTTACTTTTGTGTTTCATAAAAAGAAGATTAATCGAAATTTACCTTTTAAAAGCGGATACTAATATCCGCTTTTTTTGTTTATAAATGATCTATTAACGATAAAAAATTAAATACCAATATTTTACACATTGTTTTTTTGAAAAAGATAGCATCATTTTAAAAGGAAAAACAATTACATTTGCAACGTATTTTTTAACTAACTAAATTTATGTAATTATGAAAAAATTAGTCTATGTAGTAATGGCATGTCTTGCCCTTGTTTTCGTCTCTTGTGGAGGCAGCAAAACCCCCGGCGATGTTGCAAAATCATTTTATGAAAATGTAGCAGCAGGTAACTATGAAGCAGCAATAGCGGATTTTTATCAATCTACAGACGCTACCGATGATGAAACACAATTTTTGACATCTTTATTAGAAAAAGGAAAAGCACAATTGGATGAAAAAGGCGGCTTAAAAGATGTTCAAATTTTAAAAGAAACCATTTCAGAAGATGGAACAACAGCCGAAGTAACATTAAATATGATTTTCAATGACGGAACATCCGAAGAAACTAATGAATCATTGAAATTGGATGAAAACGGAAATTGGAAATGCGTAATCAAGAACTAATTTGCTGTTAGATGTAAAAAAAGTGCTGAAAAACAGCACTTTTTTTGTTTGAATTATATGAAACGTCTTTTATTTCTTTATTTCATAGTCGTTTTCATTGTTGGTTGCGGCCTAGATCAAAAATCATCGTATCCTATTCCCGAGAATTTGTTGCAAGATGGTGATTTGGTGTTTCGTTGTGGAATCAGTGTCAGCAGTTATGCAGTTCGGGTTGCCGATAAAATCGGAAGTTATTCTCATGTGGGAATGGTTGTAAAAGAGACAGACGGATGGCACGTTATTCATATTGTAAATGGAGAAATGGAAGATACAGATGGCAAAGAGATTATTAAAAACGAACCTATTTCACGGTTTTTTAGAAAAGATCGCGCGCGTGCCGGAATTGTATTACGTTATGACGCACCCGATTCTGTGTTGCATCAAGTGGTCGAAAGAGCCAAAACATTATCACAACAAGAAATCTATTTTGATGCGTATTATAGTTTGTCTGATTCAACAAAGTTGTATTGTACCGAATTGATTTACAATATTTTTCAAAATGCTCAAATCGATATTTCCGAAGGGCGACGAAGTCGTTGTCCGACCGTAAAAGAAGAAGTGATTTTACCTTCAGATATTTTCAAAAACCAAAAACTCCGAGAAATTTATCACTTTTCGGAATAATTATCAATGGGATATCGTATAATAAAATGAAAAAACGCTTTTTAAGAAAGCAATTTTATTTTATCCCATCTATTCTCAAACTCTTTTATTTGACTGAGTAGAATGTTATCAACTCCCTCTACAGATGTCCATGCCGTCATGCCATTTCTTTTCATTTGAATGTTTGCTATTTCTTCGTGAGTAAGAACATAATAATGTGAGTAATTGTCTTTGTCAATTTGAACAAGTACCCAGAAATCAGGATGCGGAGTTTTTGCATTTTTATATTTTTGAAAAAATCCGGTTACAAATCTTTCGCTTTTAGTTGTTTTTACTTCAATAACCAATGCCTTATTTGTTTTATGGTTAAAAACCACTACATCTGCAGCTTTATGGTTCCCATAGGTCAAACTTGAATAAATATTTTGTTTGGCTAATTCAGAACAAACTCCATATTCTCCTGATAAATTTAAGAAATGCTTCTCTTCTGGTGTCATACGTGCCATATAATTATATTTTAAGATTTTGTTCTTCGTCTTATTAATATTTTCCCGCATAATATAAAAAGACGGTTTTTTTACAAATAATTGATTTGCAAATATACAATAATATTTTTTATTGATATGTGTTTTTTTTAAAAGTATTGATTTATATCGTTTTATTCCGCTTGGATTTTTTATTTTTATCAGACAGCCTTAGTTTTAAATCTTGATGCATAGATACGATTGTTTTTTTATAGTATCTAACAACTATCATTAATTTCGGGTGCAAAAATAAAATAGTATATATGCCATATCGTTGCATATCTTGAGCAAAAATGGTGAATAATTTTAGAAGTATTACTGTCTGGTAAACATATATAAACCACTGATTATCAGCATCGTTTTTATGGGCAAGCCCATTACTACAATTATCAACTAATTGATTGTATATCAATATATTATTGCGGATTTTGAAAATTTTACCGGACAGCAATATTTTAGAAGAGACTATTTCAGAAGATAGAACACAGCCAAAGTAACATTAAATATGATTTTCAATGATGGAACAACCTAAAAAACTGATCAATTGTTGAAATTGGATGAAAACGACAATTGGAAATGCGTAATCTTGAACTAATTTGCTGTTAGATGTAAAAATAATGACAGTAAGCACTCTACATAACCAATGAAAATCAATAAGATATGATGTATTTTTCGAACAGCAATATAATACAAGGTAAAGAATTACTCTGTATCGGTAAGAAAATCCGTTACCCGAACGATAAATTCATCAAAAGCTATCATTATCGGATCTTCTTTTCCACCGTGAGCTGCATTTTTTACTATCATCAATTCACGATGTGTTGTATCGGGCAGCAAACCAATTATTTTTTCACTCATCCATGTCGGTGTACGCAAGTCGTTTTCACCATTAATCAAAAATATGGGTTTAGTAAATTTGGATGCTATTTTAGCGGGCATCAGTTCTCTCGGAAAATCGTCAGGGACAATCAGTTGATCGCGAGTTTTGCCCTTTACCTGCATTACTAACGGAATAAAGTCTTCAAAATCGGTACATAACGAACGACCTATAAATGCAGATACATTTTGGTTGTTGTATGCTGTTATCATCGATAGGTAAGCACCCGTAGACCAACCCATAACAGAAACCGCCTCGTTTTTAACTTCCGGCTGTTTCACGACTTCATTGATTACCGCATGATAATCTTCAAGCATTTCTGTGTAACACAGATAATTTCTATCCATTTTAAAAGGAGTGCTGTCTCCAAATCCTCGCCAATCGAATGTTACCACATTGAATCCTCTTTTTGTTAAGGCATACGCAATGGATAATTGAAAATAAGACATATTTCCGGCATCTCCGTTACAAATAATAATGGTAGGACGGGGCTTGTCGAATAGAGGTTTATATTCTCTTTTCTCTCCATTCAGCAGTTCATATTCGGCGTCTGATATTGTATCTTGTGCAGGAAAGAACCATGTGGCTATCTTATAATTATCCACCGTAACAACATTCAAATCTTTATACATCAATCCTAACCACTCCGGTTTTCGGATATAGGTGGTGTCAGGAATAATAGCAAAGACATTTATAGTAACGAAAAAAAGTAAAAATAAGGTAATGAAGATTGTTTGATGATGATTTTTGTATGTCATTCCATCTCTTTTTATTGATTCCATTTTATAGAATTTTTGTCGCAATTTTAAACTTAAATATAACATGAACTATCTGTTTTTATTACGTTCAGACTAAACTTTTGAACAAAAAATTAGGGATAGTATTTGTTTTGAGATATCAGTCCTTTTAGTAACCTTGACTTCTGTTAACTTATAAAAGTAGCCTTAGAAAAACAGAAGATATTCTATCGAATAATCACAAAAATTATTTATATTTTGCACTATTAAAAAGAGTTATAACATTATTTAGAGTTTTTGTTTGAATTATATGAAACGTCTTTTATTTCTTTATTTTATAGTCGTTTTCATCGTTGGTTGCGGCCTAGATCAAAAATCATCGTATCCTATTCCCGAGAATTTGTTGCAAGAGGGT